>NZ_JBIAVJ010000010.1:0-8454 GCF_042894025.1 Streptomyces sp. NPDC001549 | reverse complement strand
AAATTTTCTCCTTCCCCCCGCGTCGGCCGGCCGGCCCTCCGGGCCTCCCCCGCCGCCCCCGCGGCGGCGGGCGGGGGGGGGGGGCGGCCCCCCCCCCCGGGGGGGCCCCCCCCCCCCCCCCCACCGCACAATGGCTGCCGCGCCCCCGGTGCCTGCGGTTCACGGCATGAGAAACGAATCCGTACGTCAAGTGCGTTGGCCCGCTTGTGTGATGGCGGTGCCCTTCCTCGGCTATGGCATCGGCAAGGCCGTCTTCGCCGCGCAGGGCAAGCTGGGGTTCCCGGGTGGCCCCGTGCTATCCGCCGCAGAGTACGAGCGCTACGCCGCCGGCGCCACATGCCGTCAGCGGTTACGGAGTTGTTGCAGGAATTGTGGGGTCCGGCACAGTGCTCGCTCCTGCCGCGATGGTGGGGTCGGGTCGTGGCGTACTTCTTGTTGGTTCTCGTTCCTGTGGGTCTGATCCTTCCGCTGGTCTTCGCGGGTCGGGCCGTCGGGGTTATGGCCCGGGCCGGGGGTTCGAAGCGTGCCGACAGCGCGGCTTGGCTGCGCACTGCCGGCTTCGCGTCGGCGGCGACTGCGGTGGGCGTGTACGCCTGGGGCCTGCTGCATGTCACCGGCGCGGTCGTGTCTGCCGAGGACGGTGGGACGAACTCGATCCCCATTCCGCCCTGCCGTACCGCGGGCTGGGAGTCCCGGGCGGAGGGGATCACCGGCTACCGGGTGGAGTACGTGCCCCTGCGGTTCGTGTGCGAGACCGACGACGTCGGCAACTACACCACCTCCGTCCCCGGCTACGTCAACCCGGTCTTCTTCCTCCTGGGCCTCGGAGCCGCCGTCTGCTTCACCGTCGTAGCCCTTGATTCCGACAGCAGCCGCCGGCAGACCGGTACCGGAACGTAGCCCGCCGCCCGTGACCCTCCGCACGCATCCTGTTGTCGTACCCGGCCACCACACCACGGTCCGGGCGGTCAGCCGGCGGCGGTGACCGCGACGAGTTCGACCTCGAAGCCGTCGTCGTTCTCCAGGTAGGCGGCATAGTGCTGTGGGCCGCCGGCGTGCGGGTGCCGGTCCGGGAACATCAGGTGCCAGCCGTGACGGATCGACTCCTCCGCGAGGCGCTCGACGGACGCCGCGTCCTCCACATGGAAAGCCAGGTGGTTCAGTCCCGGCCGGCAGCGGTCGTGCCGGTCGGAGGTGAGGGCCGGAGACCGTTCGACGACCAGGTACGTCGGCCCGAGCCGCCAGCTGCGGCCGTCGGCCCAGTGCTGGTAGGGCGTGTGGCCCAGGGCCTCCAGGAGCCAGCCGAGCGAGGCGATCGCACGGTCGAGGTCCGGCACCCACAGCTCGATGTGATGCAGCGTGCCGCTGACCGGCCCGCTCACGTGTAGAGCTCCCGGGCGCGGGTCAGGTCCACGGGTCCGTCCTGGGGCAGGGGCAGGAAGTGGTCCAGCTGCCACTCCTGTGCGCTGCCGGCCTGGCGGTTGGTGGTGGTCACCCAGGGCGGGTAGACGCGGAAGGCGCGCTTCCCGCCGGAGCCGTCCGTCGATACGACGCCGTGCCGGCGGAGCGCCTCCAGGGGGAGGACGAACTGGCCGAGGCGGTGACCGTCGCGGGTGCTGATGACGAAGAGGTCCACCGGGTCCGCGGCGTCGAACGGCTGGATGGGACCGGCCGGGGAGCGCTTCCAGACGGTGACGAACTGGCCGACCTTCGTGGGGGTGGTCTTCGCCGCGCGGAACCGGACGGCGCGGCCGTCCAGGGTGAAGGTGTGGGCGGCGTAGTCCGCGCCCTCGGCCTCCGGGACCGGCAGCGAGCAGGTGAATCCGCAGGGGTCGTAGACGAGCGCCTTCGCCGCGACGAGGTCCGCGTGGACCGTGGCCGCGGCGGTGTCCGACCACGGCTGGGGGTGGGGAGGGGATGGGTGTTCGCGGTGCGTCGTCATGCTTTCACCCTGTCACGGCCCGGACCGGGCCCGCGGCCCGAGGGCCGCCGCGCCGTGCCGCGGTCAGTCGAGGTCGATGTGGACGCTGGTGGACTTCACGCGGGCGACGGCCTGCACGCCGACCGCGAGTCCGAGCTCCTCGACCGCCTCGCGGGTCAGCAGGGAGACCACGCGGTGCGGGCCGGCCTGGATCTCGACCTGGGCGGCCACCTCGCCGAGCGTCACCGCCGTCACGATCCCGGGCAGCGCGTTGCGCGCCGAGGTGGCGGACTCGCCGTCGCCCTCGGCCGCCTCCTGGGCGAGCGCCACGCAGAAGGCGGCCAGATGCGCGCCCTCGATCATCCGCTTGTTGCCGTCCCGCAGGGTCGGGAAGCGGCCCGCGTCCGCCCACCGGCGGGCGGTGTCGGTGCTGACGCGGAGGAGTTGGGCGGCCTCGCCGATCGTGTAGAGCTGCACCCCGCAACTCTATGCCGCCGACGCCCCGGCCACGGCACGGGTCCGGCAGGGCTTCCCGGGCCTGTGCCGGGCGGGCTCATTGACTGCTGCGGATCTCGTCGATCCGCTTCGCCAGAGCCTCCGTCTCCGCGATCAGCCGCGCGTGCGCCTTCTTCTGCTCCTCGTCACCCTGGGCCCTGAACGCCCCGCTGAAGTGGGGTTGGAGCTGGGTCCACCAGCCGTAGTCCAGCATCGCCCACGCCTGGGGGCAGAGGGGGGCGCGGGTCTTCGGGAGATAGCCGCTGTCGACCAGGGACCGCTGGTACTTCTTCGGGTCGCTGCCCTCCAGGTAGCACAGGAAGTTGAAGGCCCGCTGCTGGGTGACGGGGTGGTCGCTCGACATGCCCTCCAGGGTCGGTGTGCCTTCCTTGCGGGCGATCTCGTCGAAGAGGATCGCGGCGGCCAGCGACGGGCCCGGCCCGACCTCGTTGACGGTGTAGAAGGACGCGAAGCCGTCGGCCGCGTCCTCTTCGAGGCCGAGGTTGGCCAGGAGGAACTGGCGTTGCAGGGCGTGGCCCATCTCGTGGCCGAAGATGAACTCGGTCGACAGCACGGTCAGGTCGTCGGTGTTGTACTCGGACGCGGGGAACGGGGCGGGCCGTTCGACGGTCTTCACGACGTCGGCGAGGGCCTTCTCGATGGCCGTCAGGAACGACGGCGGGATGAAGACCGTCCTGCCGTCGGGCTGGGTGACGGCGTCGGTGACGCCGGGCGGTACGTCCGCGGTGACCTTCACGACCATGTCGTGCGGGAGGGTGAGCGCTCTGTTCACCCAGTCGGCCGACCGCTCCAGCACGCGGGATTTCCGGATCAGCGCCACGGCCTCCCGGTCCGCCGGTTCGACCGTTCGGGCCTCGTAGACGACGGTGACCCTGCCGGAGCGCGCCGCCTGGGGGCGAGGTCCGGCTCCGGGCCCCTGCCCGGCGTCGCGGGCAGCGCCGCTGCACCCGGCCAGGACGACCCCGGCGAGGGCCAGCACGCCTGACAGGACGATGCGCGCCCTCTTCGGGCAATCGGCGGTGTTCGGCATCCTTGGTCGGCTCCCGTCGCGTGTTCCCGCACCGATCCTCCGGCCGTTCGGAGGCGGGTGCCCGTCGAGCGGCCCGTTCGGGGGTCACCGGCGGGCGGCCCACGACCGCGGCCGTACGGAGACCGCCGCCGGGCGGCGGTCGAGGAGCCGGGGCGCGCAGCGGACCCCGTACGGCGCCGGCCGCGGGTTGCCGCACGGCGTTCGCCCTCCTGGCGGCCACCGGCGGCCGCCCCGGATCGGTAGGCTGGAGCCGTCGGGCGTCTGCGACGGGGAGGTACGGGATGGGGACCACCGCGACCGGACCGCGCCCCGGCGCCGACCCGGGGCTGTACGGCCCGGCGTCCGTCACCTGGCAGTGCCACGGCGACCCGATGATGTGGATCGCCGGGATCCGGGCGCTCTACCTCCAGGCCCTCCACCCGCGCGCCGTCCGCGGGGTCATGGAGAATTCCGACTTCCGGTCGGACGCCTGGGGGCGGCTGCTGCGCACCGCCGACTTCGTCGGCACCCTCACCTACGGCACCACCGAGGCCGCCGAGCGCGCCGGCCTCCGCGTCCGCACGATCCACCGCAAACTGTCCGCCACCGATCCGGACACCGACGAACGCTTCCCCGTCGACGACCCCGAGCTGCTGCTGTGGATCCACTGCGCGCAGATCGACAGCTTCCTGCACGTACTGCGCCGCTCCGGCGTCCCCCTCACCGCCGCCCAGGCCGACCGCTACGTCGACGAGAACCGGGTGGGCGCCCGCCTCGTCGGACTCGACCCGGCCGGGGTCCCCGCCGACACCGCCGGGCTCGCCTCGTACTTCGACCGGATCCGCCCCGAACTCGCCGCCGGCCCCGACGCCCTCGCCGTGGACGACTTCCTGCGCGGCCCGCCGGTCCCTGCCCTCCTCGTACGTGGCCGAAACCTGCTGTGGCCGCCCATCGCCGGCCTGGCGTACGGTTCCCTCCCGGGCTGGGCGCACCAGCTGTACGGGCGGCCCGCACCGGCCCCGCGCGGCGTCACCCGGCGCATGCGCCTCACCGGGCGCGTACTGCGCAGCATTCCCGCAGGTCTACGCTGGCAGCTGCCTCCAGGTCACATCTTGAAAGCGATGCGTCGCATGGGCCCCGGGAGCCGCCCTTCGCCGTACACACTGCGTACATCAGCGGCCATACTGGACCGGCCGGGGAGGGCGTAGCACGAAAACGGGGGCGGCTTTAAGACATGGCGGAGTCCAGACTGATCCAGGGCCGTTACCGGTCGCTCGATCTGATCGGGCGCGGCGGTATGGGCGAGGTGTGGCGCGCCCGGGACGAATCGCTGGGCCGGCAGGTCGCCGTGAAGTGCCTCAAGCCGATCGGCGCCGAGCAGGACGCCCACTTCACCCAGGTGCTCCGCGAGCGGTTCCGGCGCGAGGCGCGCGTGGCCGCGTCCCTCCAGCACCGCGGGGTCACCGTCGTCCACGACTTCGGCGACGACAGCGCCGCGGGCGGCCCGCTCTACCTCGTCATGGAACTCCTCGAAGGCCGCAACCTCAGCCAGCTCCTGGAGGACAACGACACGCGCCCGCTCCCCGTGGACGTGGTCGTCGACATCGCCGAGCAGATGGCCGCCGCCCTCGGCTACACCCATGACCAGGGCGTCGTCCACCGCGACCTGAAGCCCGCCAACATCATGCGGCTCACCGACGGCACCGTGAAGATCTGCGACTTCGGTATCGCCCGCCTCGCCCACGACATCGGCTTCACCGCCAAGCTCACGGGCGGCGGCATGGCCATGGGCACCCCGCACTACATGTCGCCCGAACAGATCGCGGGCGGCGAGGTCGACCACCGCAGCGACCTCTATTCCTTCGGCTGCGTCCTGTACGAGATCGCCACCGGCGCCCCGCCCTTCGACCTCGGCGACTCCTGGTCGGTGCTGGTCGGCCACCGCGACAACGCGCCCGTACCGCTGCGCGAGCACCGCCCCGAGCTGCCCGGCTACTTCGACGAGGTGGTCCTGGACCTGCTCGCCAAGCGCCCCGAGGACCGGCCGGGCGACGCCCGCCACGTGCACCGCCGGCTCGTCGAGGCACGGCTGGGACCGGGCGGGCTGCCCGGCGCCCAGGCCCCGCTCCCGCCCTGGGCCCGCGGCATGACCGCCGGCCGCAAGGCGGGGATCGGCGCCCGGCCGGCGAGCGGCGAATGGGCCGTGCTCACCGGAGCCTGGACGGCCGCGCGCCCCGCCGGAGGTCCGCCGGTGCCGCGCCCGCGCGGCGCATACCCCCCGGTCCACCCCGGCACCACCACCATCGTCCGCCCCGCGCCCGCCGAGGACCCGCGGCTCACCGCCGCGTACGGCTTCCCGCGCCCCGCCGGCCCGCGGGGCAGCGGCCCCGACGCGCTCGCCGCCGGCCACGCGCGCGCGTACGCCCTCAGCCGCGCGGGCCGTCCCGAGGAGGCGCTCGCCGGGTACACGGCCGTGGCCGAAGGGCGCACGCGGGTACTCGGCGCGGACCACGCCGACACCCTCGCGGCGCGCCAGGAGACCGCGTACGAGCTGGGCCGGCTCGGGCGCCACCAGGAGGCGCACGACGTCTACCGCGCGGTGCTCGTCGCCCGCGAGCGGACCATGGGCCCGCTCCACCCCGACACCCTGCGCTGCCGGCACAACCTGGCCTGCGCGCTGGGTGCGCTGGGCCGGTACGCGGACGCCCATGCCACCGCCGCCGAGGTCGCCGCCGACCGGGCGGCCGTCCTGGGCGCCGAGCACGCGGACACCCTGCTGACCCGCTACGAGGCGGCGTACGCGCTCGGCCGCCTGGAGCGCTGGCAGGAGGCCCTGGTCGCCTTCCACGAGGTCGGCGTCGTACGGGAGCGGGTGCTCGGCCGCGACCACCCCGACACCCTGGCCGCCCGCTACGAGGTCGGCATCGCGCTCGGCCGCACCGGCAACAGCCAACAGGCCCTCGACCTGTTCCGGGGCCTGGTCCGCGACCGCACCCGCGCCTACGGGGTCACCGATCCCGAGACGCTGCGCGCCCGGCACGTCCTCGGGGTCAACCTGGGCCGTCTGGAGCGCTGGGCGGAAGCGGTGGCGGAGGCGCGCGAGGTGGCCGCCCTGCGCGCCGAGGTGCTCGGGCCCGAGCACCCGGACACCCTGGTCAGCCGCCGGGAACTGGCCGGAGGGCTGGGCCGGCTGGGCCGCTGGGACGAGGCGCTGCCCATCTACCGGGACCTCTCCGGCATCCGCGAACGGGCCCTCGGCGACGACCACCCCGACACGGTCCTGGCCCACGCCGACGAGGCGCACTGTCTGGAGCGGCTCGGCCAGGTGTGCTACCAAGAGCCATGACGACCTTCGGGCGGGACGTGTACGACGACGTGATCGTGGGCGGTGGGCACAACGGCCTGGTGGCCGCCGCGTACCTGGCCCGGGCGGGCCGCTCGGTGCTGGTCCTGGAGCGGCTCGGGAACACGGGCGGGGCGGCGATCTCCAGCCGCCCCTTCGTGGGCGTCGACGCCAGACTCTCGCGCTACTCGTACCTCGTCTCCCTGCTCCCGTCGAAGATCGTGCGCGACCTGGACCTGCGGTTCGCGGTACGCCGCCGCACGATCTCCTCGTACACGCCCACGGAGCGGGGCGGGCGGCCCGGCGGACTGCTCGTCGGCGGCGGAGAGCAGCGCACCCGGGAGTCCTTCGCGCGGCTGACCGGCTCGGAGCGGGAGTACGAGAGCTGGCGCGCCTTCTACGGGACCACCGGGCGGGTCGCCGAGAAGGTGTTCCCGACCCTGACCGAGCCCCTGCCCACCCGGGCGGAGCTGCGGGCCCGGATCGACGACGAGGACGCCTGGCGGATGCTCTTCGAGGAGCCCCTCGGGCAGGCAGTGGAACGGAACTTCGCCGACGACCTGGTCCGCGGGGTGGTCCTCACCGACGGGCTGATCGGCACCTTCGCGGACGCGCACGACCCCTCCCTCGCGCAGAACCGCTGCTTCCTCTACCACGTCATCGGCGGCGGCACCGGTGACTGGGACGTCCCGGTCGGCGGCATGGGCGCGCTGACGGACGCCCTCGCGGCGGCCGCCCTGGCGGCCGGGGCGGAGATCGCGACGGGCCACGAGGTGCTGCGGATCGACACGGACGGGGTCGCCCCGGCCGAGGTGGTGTTCCGTACGGCGACCGGGGAGGGCCGGGTCGTCGGCCGCACGGTCCTGGTGAACGCCTCGCCGCGGGCCCTCGCCGAACTCCTCGGCGAGACCCTGCCGGAGGGCGCGGCCGCGGCCGCGGCACCCGAGGGCGCGCAGCTCAAGGTCAACATGCTGCTGAGCCGGCTGCCCCGGCTCCGGGACACCTCGGTGGACCCGAGCGAGGCCTTCGGCGGCACCTTCCACATCGCCGAGGGCTACGCCGAGCTCGCCCGGGCCTACGCGGAGGCCGCCTCCGGCGAACTGCCCTCCGTACCGCCCTCGGAGATCTACTGCCACTCGCTGACCGACCCGACGATCCTCGGCCCGGAACTGGTGGAGCAGGGCTACCAGACCCTCACCCTCTTCGGCCTGCACGCTCCGGCCCGGCTGTTCGAGAAGGACAACCAGCAGGCCCGCGAGGTCCTGCTGACGGCCACCCTCGCGCAGCTCGACGCGCACCTGGCCGAACCGCTCACCGACTGCCTCGCCTTCGACGCGGACGGCCGTCCGTGCATCGAGGCGAAGACCCCGCTGGACCTGGAGCGCGAACTGCGGCTCCCCGGCGGCCACATCTTCCACCGGGACCTGTCCTGGCCCTACGCCGACGCGGGCGGCCGGTGGGGCGTGGAGACCGCCCACCGCAACGTCCTGCTGTGCGGGGCGGGCGCGGTCCGCGGCGGCGGCGTCAGCGGGGTCCCGGGGCACAACGCGGCGATGGCGGTACTGGGGCACTAGTCTTCTGAGTCTTGAATTCTGTGTAGATGTGTAGGCTTGGTCTATGGCGGGGATGGGGCGGCCGAAGGCCGAGTTGACGTTGTCGGACGAG
>NZ_JBIAVJ010000009.1:0-263848 GCF_042894025.1 Streptomyces sp. NPDC001549 | reverse complement strand
CGGCAACCCGCCCCGGACCGCCACCGACGACGTGCTGGACCTCGCCGCCGCCCGCCGCGCCCGCCGGACGCAGCGGTGAGCAGCAAGACCACCCTTGCCGCGGCCGCCGTCCCCGCGCCCTCTGGTCGTGTGGGCCGCGCGCCTCGCCCCCGGGCCGCCGCGCACGGGCCCGCGCCGACCACGCCCTGTTCCGCCTCGCCCCCGGTTGCACCAGCCCGGCTGGACGACGGAGCGGCGTCGCCGGTACGCGAACGACCGGGGCTCGGACGTGACCCTGGTCGGTGTCACGGCCCGTTCGAACCGTCAGAAGTCGGATCAGGATCCGGCGGCGTGGATGCCGGTTCCGGCGGTGTGCTGCCGGTACATCGGTGAGTGGGTGGCGACCAAGCACCGGTGGGGTCTGGCGGTGGACCAGGCCGAGCGCGAGGCGCTGCTGGGGTACGCGGCCGGCTGCCCGAACGTGAACCTCGCCTTCGAGCGGGCCAGCTGACACAGCCCAGGCGGGAAACGGCGGCGGCGGTCACCAGCACGGTGACGGTCCGGTCCGTCGGGTCAGGAAGGCCGGCGGATTAGGTTTCTGGGTGATGTGCGGGCGAGCCAGGTCCGTGTCTCGTCTGCGGTCAGGGCGCGAGTCAGCTCGGCTGTGCCCGGGAGGTGTGGGAAGAACCGGTCTGCGTTCCAGCTGCGCCGGTATGCCGGTTCGTCGAGCACGAGCAGGCGGCGTCCCTCCACCACGGGGATGTCGTCGGGCAGCCCCTCGTTCCAGATCCGCTCGCCGTCCGGGGCGAGGAGTTCGAAGGCCCCGGTCGCGATGGCCTGGGTACGTCCGTGGGCGGGCTCGGGGTCCGTGGCCAGGCGGACGCTCTCTGCTGAAGGCCTGGCGCCGGGGATATAGCCGCCGCCGACGAGGACGTGGGCGAGGAGTGTGTGCAACTGGAAGTTGTCCCCGATGCCGCCGATGCGTATCTCGAACCCGGTCCCGGTGGGCCTGTGCAGCACTACGAGGGGCTCGTCGTCCAGAACCGCCAGCGCGTAGGCCAGGCACTTGAGGTCGTGCCGCTCCAGGGCCGCCAGGTCGCGGCAGGTGGGAAGGATCGCGGATGCGTGCCGGCGGCGCACCTCGGCGCTGCGGCACAGCACGGCCAGCGCGGGCGGCTGCCACTCTTCGACCGCGCACCAGGCCAGCGCCAGCTGCGTAGCCTCGTGCACGTCGCCGCCCAAGCGGGCCATCCGCAGGACCGCGAGGACAACGAGGGCGATCCGGTGCGGCGCGAGCTTGCGCCACGGCGAACCGATCCTGTTCAGATGGCCCCGGATGAGGCCGGCGACCAGGTCCAGGGTCGCGGCGTGCGCTCCACCGCGTCCTTGGCCTCCTTGAGGCCCGTACCCGTGGTCGCGCGGTATCGCTTGATCGCCTGGATTCTCCGGCCGGGTCCGGTCCGTCCTGTTGGCAATGCTCGCGGTGTTGAAGAGCACGATGAGGACGACAAGCGTCAATGCTGCGATTCCCTTGGCCGGGAGCCCAGTTCCGTTGCCTTCGCCCGCAGCGGCAACGTGTGTACGAACCTGTCGGGCCCGAACTGAGACACGGAAACGCCACGCCGGGTAGGCCCGGCGTGGCGTTTCCAAGCGCACCAAATTTAGCGCATGCAATATGTGAAAGGTAAATCAGCGAACGTCGCCGCGGAACATCCACTGCCCACGAATGCCATCGTCCGAAACGTGGCAGCTTGCGATGCAGATGAAGATCTTGCCGCCATTGACGCACTCGTTATAGCTGCGTACCTCATTGTCGGGGTAGCGGACGTCGATCTGCGCGGCATTGAGGGACGGGCCCTTACGGACCGGCGCGATCCTCTTCACCGTGTACTTGTGACTGTCCGGGCGGCACTGGATGGTGCCCAGTGCCTCAACGCCGCTGGTGGCGATGGTGGTGGACGTGGGGATGGCGGCCTGGGCGGTGGCGCCGAACCCCCACAGGGCCAGAGCCGTTCCGGCGGTCAGTACTGCCGCACGCATTCCGAACTTCACAATTTCTCCGCTTCCCGTACCATTTCTCCACCGGTGTGTCCGTCAGTCTTAAGGCGGGCCGGGTCAGGGCACCGCAGGTGACCCCTTTCGGGGGTGGAGGGGTGCTTTAGCATCGGCCTCGCGGCGAGCCGTCAGCAACGACGATTCCCGCATCGTGATCAGATCTTGATCAAGGTAACTTTGCCTCCGCTAAGCGGAGTTGAGCATTCGGGGAGGTTCCGCTCAGCCCGGATCCATCGGTTGATGCCTGTGGACAGTCCTTCTGGAAACGAGGAAGAGCCTTGTGACCTGCGATGATTGGGAGTTGTGAGGCTTCCAGTACGCGCGCCCGCCAAGATGATGTCGCTGCTGGGCGCGATGTGCCGGGGCCGACTCCATCGACGATGCCGACCGGCTGCGGCACGGCGCGATGGGCCGGGCCTTCGCCGGCATACGCGCTCCGTCCACGCTGGGTACTTTCCTGCGGTCCTTCACCCACGGCAACAACCGGCAACTGCACCGGGTACACCGCGATTTCCTGGCCCGTCTCGCGGCGCACACCGCGTTGCTGCCCGGCGCGGGTGCGCTGATGTTCATCGATATCGACCCTGCCCACCGCCGGGTCTACGGCCGTGCCAAGCAAGGCGCCGAGCACGGCCGCACCTGATCCACGTCCCCGCCCGCCTGGCCCGCACCACGAGGATCAAGGCGACCGCTCACCTGCCCGAGCATTGAGGTCCCGCCACCCCGATTCTCGCTGGTGAGAGGGGCTGGTGTGCTGTCGCGGTGAGGTGCTCGTGCTGGTCCGGGCGGAGATCGTTAGCACGTGATCGTCCGTCATGGGCGGTCTCTGGCGTTCTCGGGCCGGGGTAGCGGTCCGTTTCGTAGCCTCCCGGCGGGAGGGATTCGTATGACGGACGTGCTGACATGGACGGTCCAGCAGCGGCTTGAGCTTGAGGAACGGGCTGAGCTGCTCCGCAGGGAACCGGCCGGAGCTCAGCGCTGACGGGGTTTTCCTGTCGGTGACGTGGCACACTGCCTGCCCGCACCACGCGGCCGATCTCATCCTCGCCGCGCCCGATCGTCGAGGAGGCGACGGGGCCTGCCGGCAAGTAGGGCCTGTCTGACAGGTCGCGTGAGGTGCCCACTGCCCTTGCGGGCCGTGGCGTCGAGCCCTTCGAGCGTGGACTCCTGGTGTTCTCCCGCTCCTTCTCCGCGATCGCGGCGAGGAAGGTGAACAGTGGCTGGCCATGAGTATGAGGTCATCCATCCCCGCGAGGGGGCAGGCGGTCATCTCCACCGTCAGGCAGTGGGCCGACAGATGGTCGGCGAGCACGGTGAGCCAGCGGTGTCCCGGCCCAGGCGCTGCATCTCGTACATCTGAGGATGATCTGGGAGCGCGTGGCGTGGGCCTTGATCTCCCGGGCGGTGGCCGGCGAGGCCCCGAACAGCGGACGGACCCGTACGCGCGTGCTGCTTCTGGCTCAACTCCGCGACGCAGCTCCACCGAAGTTGAGTCATGGGTGTGGCGTGCCGCGGCTGGTTTGCCGTGGCACGCCGTTGGGTTCAGCTGGTGGCAGCTCCCGGACTCTGTGGGTGTGGGTGTGGCTGCCGAACTCCGGCAGCAGCACGGGCCCGTTCCGGAAGTCGAACCCCGGGTACGCGAAGGCGAGCCCGTCTCCAGCCCACTCCCATGCGGCCAGCGGCACCACCCGTCCGCACGCCGGACACGGCGCTTCGGCCCAGCCGGTGTTCCACCATTCGTCCATGGCCGGCGAGAACGCCTCACGGACGCGCCCTACGGGCCGGGTCGTCCAGATCGAGTGGTGCGCGGCCGGATCGAAAGCCGTGGGACCGGCAGCCAGCAGCCCGCACAGGGCCTCCTGCGCGGGCTGCTCCCGCCTCGGCGCTTGGGCAACGTCCAACCGGCTTCGTTCTGCGCCGTCGAGGCCCTGGGGTGAGGGATGGGTCAGGTCGTGTCCGGGCTGGGGAGTTGGCATTTTGGGGCCTGTAACTCACAAGAAACTGGAACTGGAACAGAATTCGTGCGGTTCCTCCGATGGGAAGTCGTAGAACATTTCGGAATCCGTATCACCGGTGAGAAGAATGGACTGGAGGAACTCAGAACACGACTGGGTATGGAACTCCCAGTCCCGGCCACGTCCCTCTTTGATGAGGACGGTCCACTGATCGGGTTCCAGGCCCGGGCGGGCTAGCCAGTAAAGGCAGTCGCCGTTCTCGGTCACGGCCCAGGCGACGGTGCGGGATCCTGCCTCTGCGAGTTCGGCGGGCTTGGGTTCTCCGCCCTTCCAGAGCCCGTGCTGTGCTTCGACGCGGTCGTGGTTCTCAGTCACCAGGTCGCAGTGCCTGTTGGGGCAGTCCGGCTCGAGTACCCAGATGGCGTCGTCGAAGAGACCACCGCCGTACAGGTCGACGAGCTGCTTGTAGTCGCTTGGGAGGATTGTTCCGAGCTCCTCTTCAACACGCGCCCAGTTGTGGGCCCGGGGAGCATCCGATGGTGGGATGGCTTCGACGAGGTGGGCGATGGCAGGGTTCACGGCCGCTCCTTCAGCTTGAGTTTCGCTATCTCTTGGGTACGTTGGGGATGGTGATTATGTCTGATTTGAAGTCCTGGCCTTCGTAGGGCCTGAACTGGAATCCCCGGCTTCCGTTGACCTCAAGGGTGAGTCCCACGGGAATCAGGTCCGTTGCGTTGTTTGTGCGGTAGATCGGGGTGACGGTGTACTCGATCGTCTCACCTCGATCGACGGCGTCGCGGATTGGTTCTCGATGTGGACCATCACGGGAGTGTTGGCGTACGCATGCATAGTGACGAAGTTCCGGGGATCCTTGTTGGAACCGCCGATTTGCGCGCCGAGCAGGTGGGTCCTGTTGTATCCCTTACCGCTTTCCCAGCCTGCCACCCCACCCCTCACGCGCGGCCTGGTCTTGCCGCCGGTCATGTGCGGCCGGATGGATGCGTGCATTGTGCCCGCGCGTCTTCCAGGTCCTGTGCTGTAACTGACGAGCCCGCCCCATGTGGGGTCGGTCTCGTCGCACGGTGTGAGTCCGAGCGGGTCGGAGAGCGTATGAGGGTTGTCGACGTACGTGGCCGGGTTGGGAGCCGGGTCCAGGCCCATTGGGTCGAGAGTGAGGTAGCGGGCCGTTCCCGGGTCGTAGTGCCTGAAGTGGTTGTGGTGGAGCTCGGTCTCGGCATCGAAGTACTGACCAGGGAAGCGCAGGGGAGTGTGGGCAGTGGCGTCCCGGTTCCAGACGGTGGTGCCCCGCAGGGTGCTGCGGCTGTGCCAGGCGATGCGGCCGCTCTCATCGACGAGTTCGGTGGGGGTGCCGATCTGGTCGGTGACGATGGCGAAGAAGCGCCGGTCGATAACGTCTTGTGGAGCACCGGCGAGGGACTTGCTTTCTGCCTGGGCCACCGGCTTGTAGCCGTCATGGTCCCAGGTGAGCGTCAGTTCCTCCGGGCTCCCGGCTACCCGGGTGGTCTGCTCGGCGAGGGTGGTTCCGTCCCATGCGAACAGAGTCTCTTCGGCGATTCCGGTGCCGTCGGGCGACAGTCGCTGTTTGGCGATACGCCGACCGAGCGGGTCGTACCGGTAGCGCCAGCGGGCGCCGTCGGGGGTGGCCACCTCAGTCAGGCGGTCCTCGGCGTCCCACGTGTAGCGCCAGGTGTCCGGTTTGCGGGAGAGTCGGGTCTTCTGGCGCAGGACGGCACGGCCCTGCAGGTCGTATTCGTAGCGGACGAATCCGGCGCGGGTGATGCGGGTGCCGGTGTAGCTGCGATCGCCACGCGCCTCGGTGGCGGGCAGGGTGTCCGGCCAGGAGGCGTAGGTCTGATTGCCTGCCTCGTCGTAGGCGTAGCGTTCGCTCCACCCGGCAGCGTCGACGGCGGTGACCCTCCCTGTGGTGTCCAGGGTGAACGAGCGGCGGCCCGCCCGCTGGTCGGTGACGGCGTTCAGCCGTCCGTCCGGGCCGTAGGCGTACTCGCGCCGCTCGGGCGGTAGCGGGGAGCCCGGGGAGGTAAGGATCTGTGCGTTCGGTCGCCCGGCGGGGTCGTAGGCGTGGGTCAGAGTGAAGACGTCGGCCGGGCCATGGCCGACTCGCTCCGCGAGTTCGCTGGAGAGCCTGACCGATGCGCGCGATCACTACGCTCAGTACACCGCTGAGGCGAGAGCAGCGGATGAGGATTCACTGGTCAACGGCGGCGCAGGTGCCTGGTGGGCACCTGCGGCACGAAGAATGCGCGACATGGGTCACTCAACCTGAGCACACGCGTCCTCCCCGCGCATGGGCGAGTGAGGCCGCCGCGACGATGCCGGGCAACACACCCCCTCACACCAACTGCAGCCCCGCTCAGGGTTCTCGTGCCCGGCGCGTCAGAGCGTTGCTGCACGCTGCTCTGCGGCCTCCCACTCCTGGTGTGCGGTGTGGACGCGGTGCCACAGCGCCGCTCGCGCGGAGGCGTCGATGTCGGTCAGGTTGAGATGGAACACGTCGGCCAGTGCGTCGTACCAGTCGTCGGCCGAGTCGATGGTCCGCTCGTACGTGCCCTCGGCGTCGATCCGGCGCAGCACACAACCGCGCAGCATGTCCACGCCCTTGGCGTCGCGGAGCTGAGCTTGGAGAACCCGGACGAATCCGGACTCGGGGGAAGTGGAAAGCCGGTGATGCTCCGCAGCGAAGGAGGACAGCTCCACGGGATCCGGCGCGAAGACCATCGCCGTGAAGGCGCCGCGGGGGTCATGGGTGAACCGCCAGCCGCCGGGCACCACCACCGACGGGGCCATCGCGTAGGTGAACGGTCCTTGGGTGTAGGTGCCTTCGCGCAGCGGCAGTGGCTCGTACATTCCGCCGGCGAGCCCGGTGTCGACCAGCCACCGTTCGCCGTCGATCCCCACGGTGAGCGCGAGATGGTCGCCGCCCGGGCCCTTGCGGTCCTCGATCTCGCCCTGCACCCCGGCCCGGTGCAGGGTCACGTCGTAGCCGAGAGCCGTCAGCAGCGCGGCGAAGGCCCCGTTGAGGTGGAAGCAGTAGCCGCCGCGCCCGCGCAGGATCCGGGCCACGGATTCCGCGGCGCCGATGCCCGTCGGCTGTCCCAGTTGGTTGTCGAGGGTCTCGTAGGCGACCCGTTCCACCTGCGCCCGGTGCAGTGCCCGCAGGGCTTCGGCGGTCGGGGCCGTCGGCCGGGCCACCTCCAGCACGGCCAGATACCCGTCGACGTCGATCATGCTCCCCCTCACCGTCCGAACGGATGATCAGCCTAGTGGCCGGTAGCGCCCGTCCCATGCTCCGCCCTGGGTACTACGCCCTCCCTGACCACCCCACAGACCACTTCCTCCGGGCCGGGGGCTCAGCAGCGTGACGAGTCGCAGCGCATCGCGCACACCGCCCAGCTGAGCCCGCTCGCGGAAGGACCGCACGAGATCGCCCGGGTCGTGGACCAGTTGCTCCACCGCGGCCGGCTCTCGACCGACGGCACACGGCGGCTGCACCTCACCGAGGCCGGGAAAGCAGCCAGGGCGCGGCTGCGGCAGCTGGTGACCGAGCAGCGTGGCCGTGGTCCACCAGGGCATCGGCGACGAGGAGTACGTGGCCGCACTGAAGGTGCTGCGCAGGATGGTCGCCAACGTCGAGGCCGCGGAGCCCCAGGCCCCTTGAGCGGCCTCTTGACGGCCCCGCCCGCCGCCGGCCGGGCCCGTGCGGGGTTCAGTTGGTGCAGGTGATCGAGAAGGGGACCGGGTTGGAGGTGGTGCGGGTGGGGCTCTGGAGTTCCACAGCCATCCCGGTCGTCAGCGTGCCTGTCTTCGCGTAGGTCGCCAGGCGTATGGTGTCGCGTCCCGTCGGGTTGGCCTTGTCCCCGATCGACAGGGTGCGCCAGTGCGGATCCACCACCGAGCCGTCGCCGGACACCCAGCGGTAGGAGATCAGCGTCGGCTCGGACGCGGTGAAGGTCGCGGTGAACGCGGGGGCCCGGCCCTCGGGGGTCGGGCAGCTGCCGGTGTAGGTCGTGTTCGCGCCCGTCACCGATACCCGTACGCCCGAACCGGGTTCGGTGGCCTGGTCGTTGCCGGTGAGTGCGTAGGCGATCCCGCCGCCGATCAGGACACAGGCGGCCGTGCCGGCCGCGACGAAGGTCATCGTACGGCGCTTGCGGGGCGGGGCGGCGACCGCGGCGGCCGCCCCGGTCGCGGGTTCCGCCGAGAGGCCCTGGGCCATGGCGGTGGCGGCTTCCGCCGGGGTCGGCAGGATGCGGGCCGCCCCTGTGGTGGCGCCCGGTTCCTGCGCGATGGCCCGCAGGGCCTCGGCGACTTCGGCGGCGGGCGTCCGCTGCGCGGGCTCCTTGCGGAGCAGCCCCGCGATCACCGGGGTGAGCGGGCCGGCGCACGTCGGTACCGGCGGTTCCTCGTCCACGACGGCCCGCAGGGTGCTCAGCGCGGTGTCCTGCCGGAACGGGGAAATCCCCTCCACGGCCGCGTACAGCATCACGCCGAGGGACCACAGGTCCGACTCGGGGCCCGACGGGCGGCCCAGCGCGCGCTCCGGCGGCAGATACTCGGGGGAGCCGACCACCTCGCCGGTCATGGTCAGGGCGGTGCTGCCCTCGACCATCGCGATACCGAAGTCGCTGAGCACCACCCGCCCGTCGTCCGCGAGCAGCACGTTCGCCGGCTTGACGTCCCGGTGCTCCACCCCGACGGCATGGGCGGCCCGCAGCGCGTTCAGCACCTCCGCGCCGATGTACGCGGCGTACCGGGGGGTGAGCGGCCCCTCGGTACGCAGCAGCTCGGCCAGCGACTGCCCCCGGATCAGCTCCATCACGATCCAGGGACGGTCGTCCGCCATGACCACGTCGTGCACCGTGACCACGTTGCGGTCGGGTATCCGGGCCGCCGCCCACGCCTCCCGCTCCAGCCGGCTGTACATCCGGGCGATGTCATCGCCCCACAGGCCGGCCGGGACCCGCACCTCCTTGACGGCGACCTCCCGGTGCAGGGTCTCGTCGCGGGCCCGCCACACGGTGCCCATTCCGCCTTCGCCGAGCCGGGACAACAGTCGGTAGCGGCCCGCGATCAACGGTTCCCCACCCGCCGGACCCGGTGCGGGGGTGGCAGCGAGCGCGGTCTCCATCACGGTCTCGGATTCGTCGTTGTACATGGGGTGGTTCTCCTCTATCGGCGGCCGACGCGAGCATCACGTACGGACCGGGCCCCCGGTTCAGGGGGACTCAAAAGATTCCAAGAAATGGTTGAACCGAACACCTTCTCGATGACGTGTCTCTGTCGTACGAGTCATCAGCAGCATCGTTTTCCAAGGGGTGTGGAGTGCCATCGGTCATCGTCGGGCGCACGGGTCCGTTCACCGGACAGAGCGTGGTTCTGGGCAGCGAGCCCCTCAGCTTCGGGCGCAAGAGCGACAACGACGTCGTGATCGTCAGCCCCAGTGCCTCCCGGCTGCACGCCGAGATCCTCACGGAGGACCCCGGGTTCGTCCTCTACGACCGGGACAGCCGGAACGGCACGTTCGTGAACGACCAGCGTGTCACCCGGCATGTGCTGCGCCCGAACGATTGCATCCGGATCGGTGACGAAACGTTCCTCTATGAGGCGCAGGACGCCATGGAGACGGTCATGGACCTCTCCCTCCTGGACGTTCCCCGGGTCGGCACCGCGGACCCCGGCATGCTCCGGGTCACCATCACCGGCGGCGGCCCGGTGGGCCTCGCCTTCGCCCTGGCGCTCGACGAGATGCTGCCCGGCCGGACCGTCATCACCCTCTACGACGGGCGCTGGACCCGGAAGGGCCCCGCGGTGGTCTGGAAGGACGAGACCCAGGGCAACTTCCGCCGCCAGCAGGTGGTGACCGTCCAGAGCCGGCAGTACCTCGCCCTGTCCGAGGAGGTCCGCGGCGCGCTGTTCGACGACGCAGGCGCCTATTCCGAGATGTGGCCCGTCGGCCCGGACTCGGTCGACGGCCACCCGCCCCGCAACATCCGGATCGCACACATCGAGGACCGGTTGCTGGACCTGGCCAACCGGCGGCCGGCGATCCGCCTCGTCCCCAGACGCTTCGACGCGACGGAGCAGCAGAACCGGCTCACCCAGGAACACGTCCTCGTGGTCTGCGAGGGCGGCCGCTCCCGCACCCGCGAGCACTACGCCGACCGCTTCGGCGCGGCCGACGCCTCGATCTACTCCCTCGACGGCGAACACCTTCAGGACGTCGTGCTGGGGCTGCGGGTCAGATCGAAGCTGCCGGACCCGATGAGCGTGCTGCTCACGGTGTCGCAGAACCGCTTCCTGCTCAACTCGCTGCGCGGCGAGGGCTTCCTGAACATGCGGCTCACCCGGGAGGAGGCCAAGAACGTCATCGGCATCGACCCGGTCCGCCACGTCTTCGAGGAGTGCATCGCCGCCCGCCCCTGCCTGATGAGCCGGCAGGAGGAGGACAACGAGTTCCGCTGCCCCACCCACGGCACCCTCTTCCTGCCCGCCCTGCTGCGCAGTTCCCCGCTGTGGAAGGAGATCCGGCAGGGCCTCAGCCTCTTCGGCGTGGCCGAGGAAGACCTGTCGGCGATCACCTCGTTCCGGCTGGACATGGTGCAGCGCCCGCGGTTCACGGCGCAGCTGCACCGGCCGACCGCGACCAGCCCCGGCACCTTCGGCTTCCTGCTGGGCGACGCGGCCAACGCCATCCACTTCTGGCCGGGCCGCGGCCTCAACAGCGGCCTGGCCTCGGCCACTTCACTGGCCCGTTCGCTCAGCCGCGCCTGGCAGGGCAGGCCGCTGCGGGATGCCGACTTCATCCGGCACGAGGCCGCCATGTCCATGCTCCAGTACCGGCACAAGAGCCGGGCCTGGAACGCCATGGTGACCACCGATGACCAGGGCGTCACCCGTGCCATCAGGGACATCATCGCGCGCAGCGCGGAGGCCGGAGGCGCTGCCGGTCCCGGAACCCGTGCCGGTACCCGTGCCGGTGCCGGTGCCGGTGCCGGTTCCGGTTCCGGGGCCGCGGACGGGAGCGACCTGGACGCGCTGCTGGACCGGATGGCCGGAATCCGCGACCGGCTGGCAACCCGGCTGCCCGGCCTGCCCACGGACGGGGAACTCCGCTCCCACCTCGCCTCGATCGCCCCCGCCACCCTGCGCACCCTGAGGGAGAGCGGCGCCTGGGACACCCTGATCGTCGGTGGCGAGGAGGCCGACATCGACCTCTTCTACCAGTCGGACTCCCCGGTCTTCGTACCCCGCCCGGCCGACCCCCGGAGGGCACCGGCCCCGGTGGCCGGGTGACCCGATCCGGGCGTTAGCCTCGGCGGATGACTCCTGCGCAGCCTCCGAAGGTCATCACGCGCCACCGCGACGGCCGGATCCATGCCTACGTGGTGGACCCTGGCGCCTTCGGGACGCTGGAGCCGGCCGCGGTGTTCCGGCCGCGCGCCGGAGACGAGGTCGTGGAGTCCGTGGTCCGGCCCGATCTGCAGCGGGTCGTGTACGTGACGCGGAACGGAGTCGTCTGCCTCACCCGCGCCGGTGACCTGGTGTGGGAGTCGGCCTTCGAGCCGCACTCCGACGTGCGCCACGGCCACTGGCCCGGCTGTTCGCTGTCCCTGGACGGCCGCACCGTGTGGGTCTACCGGCCGGACGTGATGGCGCAACGCGGTCGTGAAGACCGATGGGTCGTGTACGGCGCCGACACCGGGGAGGTCCTCGCCGGCCGGGAACTGGAGACCGCCGGGCACGGCGCCCGCCACTGCGTGCACCCGGTGGACGGCAGCGTGTACCTCGACATCGGTGAGGGCCAGGACGGGTCCGTCATCCTCAGGGGTGTGACCGGAGCCGACGGGGCACCGCGGTTCGAGACGTACCCGTGGCCGGACCGCTGCATGATCGACCTGGCGCCGGGCGGGCAGCAGTTCATGACCGTCGACCACGGGCAGGGGGATGTGGCCTTCCACCACCACCCCGGCGGGGACGTGCTGTTCACCCTGTCCGTCGAAGCCTTCGGGTACGACCCGGAGGACACCTTCGTGGAATGGAGCGGCGGTTACCTGACCCCGGACACGGCCGTGGTCACCCTGGGCGGTGAACGCCAGGACGAGGAGGAATGGTTCCGCCACCACCTCGTCGACCTCCGCACGGGCACGGTCGGCGACGAGATCGACCTCGGCGTGACCAACCCGTACGAGGGCGTACCCCTGGGCGACGGCTCCTGGCTCACCGAAGGCCCCGACGGCCACCCCGTCCGCCGGTCGCGCACTTCGGTGCGCGCCGGGTTGCAGTCGGCTTGTCACAGCTGATCGCTAGTGCTGTGACCGGGCTCTCCGTCATGACCAGTGATCGCGGATACACCTGCTCGTGCTGCGGCGCCCACCACTCCGAGCTGCCCCTGCACTACGCGGCCGAGGCTCCGGCCGTGTGGGATCCGGCGTTCGCCGAGGCCGACGACTGCCTGCTCTCGTCGGACCAGTGCGTGATCAAAGCCCAGCACTACTTCGTCAAGGGTCTGATCGAGATACCGGTCGTCGGCAGCGACGAGACGTTCTCATGGGCTGTCTGGGTCTCGCTCAGCCGCGAGAACTTCTCCCGCGCCACGGACCTGTGGGAGACACCGGGCCGGGAGTCCGAGCCGCCGTACTTCGGCTGGCTCACCACCGAGCTGCCGGTCTACCCGTCCACGACGCTCAACCTGAAGACCAACCTCCACACCCGCCCGCTCGGCGAGCGCCCGTTCGTCGAGCTCGAACCCACCGGCCATCCCCTCGCCGTCGAGCAGCGGACGGGGATCACCCAGGACCGCGTGCGTGAGATCGCCGCGGCCGTGCTGCACCCCGCCGGCGACGGGCGGCGGTGAGGGGCGGCGGTGAGGGGCAGCGGTGAGGGGCGGCGGAGAGGGGATGCGCCGGGCACGTGCGAGGACGCCGCGGGTCAGTCCTCGTCCGAGCGGGACAAGGCTTCGGTGACCATGCGGGTGGCGAAGTCGTGGTCTCCGGTGAGCCGGTTGATGTGCTCCGCGAGCAGCAAGGCCGTGGCTTCCAGGGAGTTCATCTCGTCCCCGGTCCAGTCCCCGTACTGCTTGCGCCACAGATTGGGACTCAGGCCGGTGGCGGCCGCGACGACCAGGCCGACCATGGTGGGGATGACCTCGGGGCGGATGCTCTTGGGCATCATGCGCAGCGAGGCCACGAAGCTGGGCACCACGTACTCGATGACGTCGCTGCCCTGGTCCTCGTGCGCCATCCGCAGCCACTGCACGAACATGTAGATGAGCGTGCACGCGCCGTCCACCAGGTCTTCGGCCTCCTCGGGGCCCAGTGACGCGGTGAACTGGTCGATCAGCTGCTGCTGTTCGGGGTCGGTCCCGGCCTTGCCGGAGTAGACGGCCTTGAGCCGTGAGTCGATCATCATGAGTGCCGCACCCACATCACCGACGGCAGCATGCTGGGAGTCACAGGGCGATGGCACAGGATTCCTCCTCGGGTGACCGTGCGCAACTCGGCGTGCTCGTACAGTAGCCCCCCGGCGGGAGGGCGGTCAGCGGAATCCCTGCGTCAACGCAAGCCGGTGACATGGTCCGGTCCGGGGTGGAGAATCGGACGCAGTGACGTGGGGCCGAGGGGCGGGGGCGCTGATGGGTCGGGCACTGCGCGTGGGGATCGTGGTTCTGCCGGTGGGGTTCGTGCTCTGGTACGCCTCGTACTACACGACCATCGCGGTCTGGGAGTTGCGCAAGCTCTTCGCCTGGTTCGCCCTGCCTCTGCTGGCCGCGGCGGCCACCGCGGTCGGCGTACTGCTGGTGGGATGGCTGCGGCGGCGTGCGGGGCGCGGTGCGGGCGCCGGGAACGCGGCCGTCGCCCTCGGATGCCTGGGCGCCGTCGTCGGACTGGGCCTCACCGTCGGCTGGCTGGTGTACGGCTCGTACCTGCAGGACCGTGCGTACATGGCCACCTCCCAGGTCGTGACCGACCCCGTACCCGCTCTGGCGGCCCGGGTGCCGTACGTGGCCGGCAAGGCGCAGGCCGCCCCGCACCTGGGTGATGTCACCGGCGAGATCTCCGACATCACCTACCTGCCCGACTCGGACCGGTTCGCCACCCTGGTCGAGCGGCGCGGCTGGCTGGCCGGGTACGAGGTCGGCCTCGTGCAGGACGTCCCCCTCGGCGGCGAGAGCCGCAGCCAGGAGCGCTGCCCGTTCGACGTGTCCCGGGCGGACGCGAGGATCAGCGGCTGGTTCACCCACAACCTCGGCAGGAAGATCTCGGCCGAGAAGCGCTGGGTCCGGTTCGAGGCCGACGACGCGTATGTGACCTGCTCGGGCGGCAACCCGGTCGTGGTCGTCCCGCTCAAGCGGCAGACCGGGATCCTCGTGGTGACCGAGCGCCCCGCCGGTGTCGCGCTCTACGACGGGCGGACCGGAAAGCTCACCGTCACCGCCGACACCTCCGCCGTTCCCGGTCCGTCCTATCCGATCAGCCTGGCGGCCCGCCAGCGGGAAGGAACGGCCGCGGTGGGCGGCTTCAGCGACTGGTGGTTCGAGCGCAGCGGATGGGACGCCTCCGAGGACGGCGCCAACGAGGGCAACGAGTCCGAGTTCACCATGCGGTACGCCGAAGGGGCCGGGCGCAGTGCGTACGTCACCCCGCTCACCCCGCAGGGGGAGGCCAGTTCGGTCGTGGCCGTGTCGACGGTGCCCACCCGCCACCAGGGCGGTGGGCTAGCGCCGATGACCGTCCATCGCCTCGATCCGGCGTGGTCGTCCCCGAAGGCGCTCGTCGCCCTGATCAAGGCGGAGTACCGGGACGTCTGCTGCTACAACGACGACCAGGTGTTCGAGGTCGTACCCACCGGGGGCGGAACGTGGACGGCCACCGTCGGCAGCGAGCAGAACGTCCGCTACCGGGTGGAGGGGAAGGGCCAGGTGGGCGGCCGTGAGGCGACCTGTCTGAAGGCCGCCGACGGAGCGCTCATCCGGTGCGCGTACGTGGTGCCCGGATCGCCCGAGGAGCAGGAGCTCAAACGCCGGGAGCAGCAGAAACAGCAGCAGCAGGAGGGTGCGAAGAACCCGGGGGACCCGGGCGACCTGACGGCCTATACGAACGAGCAGCTGGCTGAACTCCAGCGCCGGATGACCGAGGAGATCAGCCGCCGCCTGAAGGCCTGAAGGCCTGCAGACCGGGTGACCGGGTGACCGGACCGATCATGCGAAGGCCGCCTCACCGTCCGGCGAGGCGGCCTTCGCGTGTGAGCGACGTCCTCCGACGGCCGTTGGAGCCGGCGCGCGGGCGCGTCACCGCATCGATCCGGTCACCCTGGTGGGCCCTTCGGTAAACCGTGCGTGGCCGCCACCTGGGCAGCGGGTGCGGGAGATCGCGTCACGCCGGTCGATGCGCCGCGCTTCTCCGTGGTGCGGGCCTGCGGGCACCCGGCGGGAGCTGCGTGAACACCCCTCGTTTCACCGACATTCGAACGGCCTGTCCGTAAATCGACCGCCCATGTGCGGTAGACCTTCACACCTGGCAGGCTCAGCCCCAGTTGAGCGCTGCATGAAAGTTCTGACGCGCCAAACAACCTTTGAATCGAAAGTGGGCCTTGCCATGCGTCACCGCTTAGCCACCGTCTCCGCCGCCACTCTCCTCTGCCTCGCCGGCACCGCGGGCCTGGCGGAAGCGAGCCCCGCGAGCCTGTACGCACCCTCCGCGATGGTCCTCACCGTCACCCAGGGGGACGACGCCGCCACGGGCACGGTCCTGCGGGCGGCCGTCCTGAGCTGTGCCTACACCGCCGAGGGCACGCATCCCGCCCCCCGGGCCGCGTGCGACGCCCTCAACGCCACCGGTGGCGAGTTCGACCGCCTGCTGGCCGCTCCGGATACGGGCCGGGCGTGCCCGAGGCGCTACGACCCCGTCACCATCACCGCGGACGGTGTGTGGAACGGTGACCGCGTCGCATGGAAGCACACCTTCCGCAACGCGTGCGTGATGTCCGCGACCCTGAACGGCAACGCACTCTACGCGTTCTGACGCTCCCGCCTCCCGCCTGCCGTCTCCCGCCTACGCGTTGAGGTGCCGGATCGCCGCGTTGAGCGCCGTCGCGTAGGTCACGCCGTACGCGCGGGCGGTCCGGGCATCTCCAGACCAGCCAGGCGGCGATCGCGATCGTCGCGTACAGCACGGTCCGGACCGGGCCGAAGGCCCAGGCGGGCGGCGCCCACGACGGCCGCTCCAGCGAGCGCATCGGCAGGCGTGGCACGGGGCCGGCCGCCACCTCGGGTGGCGGCCGGCCCCGGCGGGCCGGAGGCCGGGTGCGGGGGGTGAGGGTGGGGCTGCCGTACCAGGGACACCCCCGTCACGGGCGTACCGTTCTCTCCCTGGGATCGGCGGGTGGCGGCCCGCCGGGGGCGCGCGGGTCAGTTCTGCCAGGGGGTCCAGCTGCCGCTGTTCAGGCGGTGCCGGGACCAGCGCTCACCGTCCATGCCGACGATCGAGATGGTCGGGTTCCAGGTGTTGTTGCCTTCGATGCGGACCCCACTGCGCACGGTGCCGCCCATCGAGGTCCAGTCGCTCCACGAGCCCCCGGCGTACTGCCAGCGGGTCCACACCGCGAAGTCGGTGCCGATGATGAAGACCTGGCGGTTTCCGGCCGGGTACGTCATCCAGGCCTCGCCGTACTCACAGATGTAGTCACCACCGAGGCCGGACACGTGACAGAAGCCGGCAGCGGCGGCGGGCGCCGCCGCCTGCGCCGGGGCGGCGGTCACACCGGCGAGGGCGGCCCCGGAGAGCGCGAGGGTGGTGACCGCGAGGGCGGAGCGGCGGAGGATGGCCAAGGTCATGTGGGTACTCCCCAATCGGGATGACGGAACGACTTGACGCTCCGAACACTTCCACCGGCCGCCAACGATGCTCTAACGGCCTGCTAACGCTGCGCCGATGCCGCACCGGCCTCCCGCGTGTTCGGGAGTGGAATATGCGTTCCATGATTGGCCGAGGCCGTACTCATGCCGCCGGAACAATCCGACTTATCCTCAGTCAGGGGCCGTCACTACGTGAACAGAACGGTACGAAGCGGTACGGATCGACAAGGGTGGGGTCTGTGCAGTTCCGTGTGTTGGGGCCGGTCTCCGTAACGACGGCGAACGGAGGTCAGCTCCCGCTCGGCCCTGCCAAACGCCGGAGCCTGCTGGCCATGCTGCTGGTCCACCCGAACACGCCCGTCGGTGTCGAGCGGCTCACCGAGGCGTTGTGGGACGAGGAGCCGCCGAGGCACGCGCGCACCGTGCTGCAGGGACACGTCTCCCGGCTCCGGGCGGTCTTCGCACAGCACGACGCGGCCGCACACGGCGTGGAACTCCTCACCCAGGGGGCGGCGTACCGGCTGCGCCTGCCCGAGACGCTCGTGGACGCCCACCGTTTCGAGGAGTCGCTCCGGCTCGTCCGGCGGAGCGCGGACCCGGGGGAGGCCGTGGCGGTCCTCCGTGAGGCGCTGGGGCTGTGGCAGGGACCGGCGTTCGCCGGGACCGTGCACAGCGCGCCGCTGGAGGCCCCCGCGCACGCGTTGGAGGAGCTGCGTCTGACGGCGGTGGAGGCGCTGGCGCGCGCGTACGGACAGCTGGGCGACCACGGAGCGGCCGCGTCCGTGCTGCGCGCCGAGGCCGCCGCGCACCCCCTGCGCGAGCCGCTCGTGGCGCAACTGATGCTGGCCCTGGCCCGGGCGGGCCGGCAGGCGGACGCGCTGGACTGGTTCCATCGCACGCGGAAGCTGCTCGCCGATGAGATCGGCGTCGACCCCGCACCGGTGCTCACCGACGTGTACGACACCCTCCTGCGCACGGACGCCCACACCCGTGCCGACGCCCCTGCCGATATCCACGGCCGCGCCCACGGTCACGCCCACACCCACGCCCCCGTCCACGCCCCCGTGGACGCCGACCACGAAACGGTCCGGCCGTCCGCCGCCGTGCCGCACGAGGCCGCCGCGGGACCCGTCGTCACGCCCCAACTGCTGCCCCGCCGGCCACGGGGCTTCATCGCGCGGCAGGACGAACTCGCCGCCCTCGACCGCATCACGGCCGCGGCGCCGGGCCCCCTCGTCACCCTCACGGGCAGCGCCGGCGTCGGCAAGACCGCGCTCGCCGTGCACTGGTCGCACCGGCGCCGCGCCGACTTCCCCGACGGCACGCTCTTCGCCGACCTGTGTGGCTTCAGCCCCACCCCGGCCCGCGACACCCGTGCCGTGCTCCGCGAGTTCCTGTTCGCGCTCGGCGTCCCGGTCGAGCGGATGCCGGGCTCGCCCGCCGCCCTGGGGGCCCGCTACCGCGAACTGACCGCCGGGCGCCGACTGCTGGTCGTACTGGACAATGCCGTCGACTCCGAGCAGATCCGCCCGTTGCTGCCCGGCGGGGACGAGTGCGTCACCCTCGTCACCAGCCGCGACCGGCTCGACGGCCTGGTGGCCACCGACGCCGCCCGCCCGGTGACGGTCCGCGCGTTGCCCGCCGCCGACTCGACGGCGCTGCTGGCCGCCGTACTGGGCCCGGAACCGGTGGCCGCCGAACCGGAAGCCGCCGCGCGACTGGCCGGCCTGTGCGACGGACTGCCGCTCGCGCTGCGCGTCGCCGCCGCCCGGCTCGCCACCCGTCCGCACCGGGGCCTGGCCTCCTTCGCCGGTGAACTCGCCGACGAGCAGCACCGGCTGGACCTGCTCAAGGCGGAGGACACGGGCGTCGCCGCGGCGCTCGGCCTCAGCCTGCGGCATCTGCCCGAACCCGGGCGGCGGCTGTTCCACCACCTCGGCCCGCACACCGGCGCCACGCTCGACACCTGCACGGCGGCCGCGCTCGCCGACTGCCCGCCACCCCAGGCCGCCCTGGCGCTGGACCAGTTGGCCGCGGCCCAGCTGGTCGTCGAGACGGGCCCGCAGTCCTACGTACTGCACGATCTGGTGCGCCTCTTCGCCCGCAGCCTGGCACCCGGTCACGAACCCGCCGGGCTGCTCCGGCTGCTCGACCACTGGGTGCAGACCCTGCTCGGGGCGTGCGCGGCCGCGGAGCCCGGCGGCGAGCCGTGCTGCGCCCTCCCGCCCGGGGCCCGGCGCTCGGCCGAGACCCGCCGGTTCGCCGACCGAACGGGCGCGCTCGCCTGGTACTCCGCCGAACGCGGCACCCTGCGGGCAACGGTCGAGGCCGCCGTCGCGGCGGGCCACCACGACCGGGCCTGGCGGCTCGTCCTGCTCCAGTGGCCGCTCATCGTGTGGCAGGTCCGCGACGGCTGGGTGCCGCTGCTCGAACAGGGCCTGGCGTCCGCGGAACTCGACGGTGATCCGGCGGCCCAGTCCCGGGCGTCGGCGCTGCTCGGCTGGGTACTGTCCGAGGAGGGCAGGCCCGAGGAGGCCCTGACGCGGTTGGAGCGGGCCCCTGATCTCGCCGTCCGGGCGGGGGACTTCGCCGGGGAGGCGGTCGCCCGGATCAACCTGGCGGTCGCGCTCATGCGGTACGGAGACCGCGAGCGGCCCGGCGGTCTGCTGGCCGACGCCCTCGCCCTGGCCGAGCGGGAGGGTCTCACCGAGACCGCCACCCTGGCGCACCAGCACCTCGCCCAGCACCTGCTGTCGGTCGGTGCCGCGGCCGAAGCCGCCGAACACGCGGCCCGCGGACTGGCTCTCGCCGCGCCTCCGCTGGCGGCCCCGCGCCGGGTGGTCCTGCGTACCCTTCACGGCGAGGCGCTGGCCGCCGTCGGACGGACCGGCGAGGCCGTACGACAGCTCCACGAGGCCATCCGGGAGGCCCGGGCCAGCGCCTACGAGGAGGGCGAGGTCGCCGCGCGGGTGGCACTGGACGGGCTGTCGGAGCGGGGGCCGGACCGGGGGCCGGCGCGGAGCGTGGTCGTGCGGGGGCGTTCCACCCTCAGCGGGTACCGCTCCGGACCACGAGCAGGCGGATCGCCGCGGTCGTGAGGTCCGGGCCGTGCAGCCGCACCTTGGCCGTCTAAGGGTGTTGCAAAATGCCCAGAACTGAGCCTTTTGCAATACCCTTTAGGGCCTTCGGCCGGGCCGACTCGGGCGTGCTGCGCGTGGTGAGCCTCGGTGACCGGGTGCGGCGGATGGCGCCGGGCCGGCCGTAGGCCGTCTCTTCCGGGTGTCCGCAGCGCCCCTCCCGCACTCTGCCGACCAGCTCGCCCACCGGACATCAGCTCCTCGAAGCGCCCGCCAGCGGCGGCCCGATGGCCTGGCATGCGCCGGAGCGTGCGGGAGAGTCAGCCCGCCTTCGCACGCCCGGAGCGCACCACCGACCCGCTGCGGAAACGGGTCCCGGCGCCGTTGTCACCGGCCAGGAACACTCATGCTGATTGTCACACTATTCCCGCCTAGGGATGATTCACGTAGGTGTGTGGATCTTCGCGTGCTTATGCTTCACCCGCTATGACGGAAAGTCAGACCTCTCGCACATTATGGGAATCAGCCGATGTGGTCGTCCTCGGTGCCGGCCCCGCCGGGCTCGTTCTCGGAATCCTGCTGCACGCCGCCGGGATCGACTGCGTCATCCTGGAGCGTGCCTCCCGCACCCACGTTCAGACCCGGGCCCGCGCGGGATTCCTCGCCCCGAACACCGTACGGATCCTGGACCGCCACGGCCTCGCCGACGGCCTGCACCGGCACGGCCACCGCCACGGCACGTGCGAATTCCGCACGGAGGACGGTCGGTTCCGCCTCGACTACGGAGCCCTCGGCCAGGGCGGGCAGCATCACGTCTACCCGCAGCAGAACCTGGTCACGGACCTCCTGAACCACTACCTCGGCCTCGGCGGACGCATCCGCTTCCGCACCGAGGCGCTCGTCGTGCGGGACACCGACGGCACCCGGCCGTCCGTCACGACGCGCGAGCCGGACGGCCGGCCCACCCGGTGGACCGCCCGGTACGTCGCCGGCTGCGACGGCCGGTACGGGGCGGCCCGCCGCTCACTTCCGCCGGGTGCCGTCCGCCACCACCAGTACGACCACGGGGTGACCTGGCTCGGCCTGCTCGCCGAGACCCCCGCGAGTCTCGACGCCGTCGGCTACGCCATCCACGACCGCGGCTTCGCCGGACACATGGCCCGCACCTCGGAAGTCACCCGCTACTACCTCCAGTGGCAGCGCGGCACGCCCGCCGACGCCTGGTCCGAGCAGCGGATCTGGGACGAGCTCGACGTCCGGATGCGCGCCGCGGACCACGGCCCGCTGCGACGGGGCGGACTCCTGGAACGCGGGGTCTTCGACCTCACCTGCGACGTCGTCGAACCACTGCGCCACGGCTCGCTCTTCCTGGCGGGCGACGCGGCGAGTCTGCTCGCCCCGGCCGCCGCGAAGGGCGCCAACCTCGCGGTCCTGGAGGCCGAGATCCTGGCCGAAGCCCTCGCCGATGCCCTCACCCGGGGCGACACCGCAGGACTCGACAGTTACTCGGACCGCTGCCTGGCGCACATCTGGCGGGCGCAGGAGTTCACCGGGTGGATGACCCGGCTCCTGCACGCGACCCCCGACCGGGACCGGCATGCCGGATCGTTCTTCCACGCCGCCCTGCAGCGTTCCCGGCTCGCTTCGCTGCGCACCTCGCGGATCCACCAGGACTGGTTCGCCGAGAACTACGTCGGCGTGTGACCGTCGCGGCGGCCCGCCCCCGTACCGCTCACCCCACCCCGCCCCTCCCACCGCTTCGCCCTGCCCAGCCCCGTACCGGCCCGAGGACACCTCCACGATGACGACGACCCTCCCCGACGAAACGTTGCTCCTGGACGACACCGCCTGCCTGCGCGCGGCGGCCCGGTTCGTCCGTGAGCACGACAGCGCCGCCCTGCTCCCCCTCCTGCTGCCCGGCCTCGGCGGGCCGGACCTGCGGGCGCTGGCCGGGCACTGCCGCTTCGCCCACGCCGGGCTGCTGCTCTTCCCGTCGGACGCGGACGGCCTGCGGACCCAACTCGCCGACTGCGGACTGGCCGTGGACACTCCCTCCCACCCCAGCGTGGTGGTCCGCGAACGCCTCGCCCGGCGCCACCGGCGCGACCCGGCCGAGCTCGACGTCCGGATCCTGCGCCCGCACGTGCTCGGTTCCGCCGGAGAACGCCGTGCGGTCGAGGTGTTCGCCCTGACCGTGCCCCCGCACTCCGACCTGGAACCGATCGCCGCCTACGAACGCACCCGCCGGCACGAGGCACACCTCGCCTTCAAGGTCGAGTACCCCGAGCCGCTGGCCCTGCGCGGCCTGTGCGCGATCCTCGCCCGCCACGGCGCCCGGCCCGACGGCGGCGGCTACAACCCGCACGAGGACGGCACGGTCCTCTACTTCACCCTTCCCGACGCGGCCTGCGACTACGAGCGCCTGGAACTCTACGCACGGGGCGACCACCGGGACACCCTCGCCGCCCACCTGGACCAGCCCCGCCATGAGGTGCGGCAGCCCGCCGAAACGCTCCTCCACCTCCTCACCGGCGCGTGGACGACCCAGGCACTCGCCACGTTCGCCCGGCTGGGCCTGCCCGACGTCATGGACCCCCGCACCGCCTGCCGCACCGAGGACCTCGCCCGGCTGACCGGCAGCCATCCCCGGAGTCTGGCCGTACTCCTGCGCTACCTCGCCATGCTCGGCGCCGTCATCCAGGACCCCGGCCAGGAGAAGGAGAAGGAGAAGGAGAAGGAGAAGGAGAAGGAGGAGGACGGATTCCGCCTGACCGAACTCGGCGCCCTGCTGCGCGCGGACACGCCCGGGTCGATGCGACCGCTGGCCCTGATGTACGGAGGCCCCTTCTACCGCTCCTTCGGCGGCCTCGACCACGCCGTGCGGACCGGCGAGCCGGCGTTCGACCACCTCTTCGGCGAGAACCACTTCGACCACTTCGCCCGCGACCCCGAACTCGCCGCCCTCTTCGACCGGTCCATGGCCGCGAGCTCACGGATGTTCCAGCCGCTCCCCGCCCACCCGGTCATCACCGCCGCGGCCCAGGCACCCGCTGCCGCGACCGTCGTGGACGTCGCCGGAGGGAACGGCGAGCTCCTCGGCCGCATCCTCACCGCACACCCGCGCCTGCGCGGTGTCCTCCTCGAACGGCCGCACGCCGTCGAAGCCGCGCGCCGGCTGCTCGACGCCGCGGGCTGCGGCGCGCGCTGCGACTACCGCACGGGCGACTTCGCCGACGTGCCGCCCGGCGGCGACGTCTATGTCCTGTCCCGCGTCCTGCACGACTGGGACGACGACCGCTGCCGCGAGATCCTGCGCCACTGCGTCCGCGCGATGCCCCCGCACGCGGACCTGCTCGTCGTGGAACGTCTTCTGCCCGTGGACGGTTCCCCCTCGCTGGCCACCGCCTGGGATCTGCACATGCTGTGCAACGTCGGAGGCCGCGAACGCCGCGCCGACCACTACGCGCGCCTGTTCGCCGAGGCCGGCCTCCAGCTCATGGGCCACAGCCCCCTGCCCCTGGACGCGCATGTGCTGCACGCCCGCCGGGCGGGCGCACCGGACCCCGCCGCCGGACGGAACTGAGCGGGACCGACCGCCGCCCGCGGCACGGATACATGGACCGGTCCGGACCCCGACCGCCCACCGGTTCACGCTTCTTCGTCCGATAGCCCCGCCCGGGCGGTTCGCCGCGCGGTACGGTGCTGGACGGACCGTTGCGAACGGCGTACCGGACCGGGCGGAACGGGGCTGCGCATGCCGACGACGGTGGTGGGGTTCCGGCTGGGTTGCGACCGCCGAGGCCGTCAGGTGACCGTGTTCGTCTCGCAGGCCGGCGTGCTGTACCGGTCGGCGGGCCCGTACGGGAAGCGGCCGGTGCTGGTCCGGCCCGAGGTCTCGCCGGTGATCGGCAACCCGTCCGCACCGAGGCTCGCGGGTGAGCAGCCACTGGCCAGGCCGATCCGGTCGCTGCGCGAGCAGCACGACGAATGCCTCAGGCACGGCCTCACGCGCGAGCTGATTCCACCCGGCGTCACGTCCCTGGCGGTCGAGGAGGACCTTCCCGCCGTGCTGCAGGGCCGGGCGCGGCTGCCGCAGCAGAGGCTGACCGACGCCTTTCTCGGTGCCGTTCACCGTCCGGCCGGTTCTCTGGAAGAGGCGATCCGCCAGTTCCAGGCGGTAGTCGGCCCGCCCCGGCGCCCGGCACCGGCCGCGGCGCAGGGCCGGCCAGGACCGGAACGGCCGCTCTCGCCACGGGCGCAGACGATGCTGCGCGCTCTCACACACCGCCAGGTACTCACCCCCGAGCGGCAGTTGGAAGTCGGCTGGGCCGTCGCGGGAGACGGCGTGCGCCTCCATACCGAACGGGCCGAGCAGACCCTGGACCGCGCGGCCGCCGCCGAACTCCATGCCGCCCTGACAGCCTGGCTGCGCTACACCGACGCGTCCTAGTGCTGAGACCAGGTGAACCTTCCCGGTCACAGCACCAGGGGGTGTCTTGTCGGCGCGTGCGCCGGCTGGGCCCTGCATCAGGTGGCGGGGCGGGATCCGGGGGTGTGGCCGAACGTGCGGCGGAAGACGCTGATGAAGGTGCTGGCGGATGACCAGCCGCAGCGGTGGGCGACGGTGGTGACGGGGGTGTTGTCGGCCAGGAGGATCAGGGAGTGGTGGAGCCTGATCTGGGTGCGCCACTGGGGGTAGGTCAGACCGAGGTCGTCGCGGAGGCGTCGGGAGAGCGTGCGGGCGCTGGCGCCGATCTGCCGGCCGAGTTCGTCGAGTGAGCGGTTGTCCGCCGGGTCGGCGCGCAGGAGGCCGTGCAGTTCTCGGAGCAGCGGGTCGGCGGGGGCCGGCAGGTGCAGGGGCTCCTCGGGAGAGGTCTTGAGCCGGTCGAGCATGACGGCACGCAGGCGCAGGTGGGGCGGGCTGTCGTTCTCGGGGTCGCGGGTGTAGGCGACGATGAGTTCGCGCAGGAGGGGGCTGACGGCGAGCACGGCCGGTTTGCCGAGGCCGAGGGGATTCTCCGTGGCGGGCAGGCCGACGAGGTGGAGGTCGAGTTCGCCGTGGGCCCGGTGCTGGTGGACGGTGCCGGCGGGGATCCAGATCGCGCGGGTGGCGGGGGCGACCCAGGAGCCGGCGTCGGTGATCACCGCGATGGTGCCCTGGCCGGCGTAGGCGATCTGGTGGTCGTCGTGGCGGTGCGCATCGATCTCGCCGCCGGACGCGAGACGTTGGGTCCGGGTCGGCGCGAGAGGCGTGTGGCGGATTTTCTGCATCACCTGGCAATCTATCGAAAGCGGGACGCCGGGTGGTTCTCCCAGCATGGGACGGGTGCGAAAGAATCCATTGATCTCCCTGCTGGCCGTAGGGCACGCCTGCGTCGACATCTACCAGGGTGCCGTCGCGGCGCTGATCCCCTTCTTCGTGGCCGAACGGGACTACACCTACGCGGTCGCCTCCGGCATCGTGCTGGCCGCGTCCCTGCTGTCGTCGGTGGCCCAGCCGGTGTTCGGCGCGCTCACCGACCGGTGGGCGATGCCGTGGCTGCTGCCGGTCAGCACCTTGCTGGGCGGCGTGGGCATCGCGTTGAGCGGCCTGAGTGGCTCCTACGGCCTCACCCTGGTCTTCGTCGCGGTCTCCGGGATCGGGGTGGCCGCCTACCACCCGGAGTCCGCCCGCGTGGCCCGGCTGGCCAGCCGGGGCAGCCACAGCGCGATGGCCTGGTTCTCCCTCGGCGGCAACATCGGCTTCGCGCTCGCCCCGCTCCTGGTGTCGGCCGCGATCGGACACGGCTCGCTGCGCTGGACACCGGTCCTGGCCCTGCCCGCGCTCGCCGGCGCCGCCCTGTGCGTGCCCGTGCTCCGGATGCTCGGCCGGCCTCAGGCCGGCACGTCCAAGACGTCGACGGCCCGGGGCGCCGACGATGTGGCCTCGTTCGTGAAGCTGTCCCTGGCGGTCGTCTTCCGCTCCATCGTCTTCACCGGCCTGAGCACCTTCATCTCTCTCTTCGCCCAGCAGCGCATGCAGGGCAGCGCCACCGCGGGAACCGTCGCCCTGTTCCTGCTGTTCCTGGGCGGGGCAGTCGGTTCGGTCCTGGGCGGGTCGCTGGCCAACCGCTACGACCGTGTCCGTGTCTCCCGCTGGTCCTACCTGCTCTCGATCGCCGCCGTCATCGGAGTGATCCATACGCCCGGCCCGGCCATGTTCCTCTTCGTGGCCCTCACCTCCGCCGGCCTGTACGTCCCCTTCTCCCTCCAGGTCACCCTCGGCCAGGACTACCTGCCCTCCCGGATCGGCAGCGCCAGCGGGGTCACCCTCGGCCTCACCGTCAGCGTCGGCGGCCTCGTCAGCCCCCTGCTGGGACACCTGGCCGACTCCACCTCCCTGCAGACAGCCCTCACCCCCCTGATCGCCATGCCCGCCCTGAGCTGGCTCCTCTTCCGCACCCTGCCCGAACCCGCCGCACCCGGGCCCCGGCGCGCCGCCCCCGCACGACAAGACGCGTAGACCTGGTCGTATTCGGCGCGGTGACGGGCTGGCTGACCATCCGTACGGGCGGACTGGAAGCAGTCATCGCCCTGCACATCCTCAACAACGCGGTGGTCATGAGCATCGCGGCCGCGTTCGCCGGCGCGTTCGCATCCGAGGACACCGCCGCCGACATGGACCGGCTGGCCGTAGCCCTCGACGTCCCCATGGTGCTCGTCCACGCCATGGCCGTGCTGCGGATCACGCGCCGTCGCGAACGCGTGAGGCCAGTGGTGCAATGCGCGGAGCGGAGAGCAGGCTTTCCCGCCGGCGTCTCCTACCGGCATCCGCACCGCGCCGTCGTCAAGTGCTACTGCAACGGGGGGAGTTGTGCGGGCGGGAGGGCGCGGTGGATCAGCCGGAGGGCGAATGAGTCCGGGGGCCGCCAGACGTGGCGGTCGTCGAAGGACCACGCGTAGACCGGGGATCCGTCGCGGACGCAGTCGAGCAGGCCGGGCGCTTCGAGTTCGTGGGCCGACCACTCGTAGAGCTGCTGCAGTCTCGGCACGATCACGCCGAAGTCGAGGAGGCGGCCGAATCCGATCTCCCTGTCGAGGTGGGACCGCACCGTGTCGTGGAGCGGGTACTCGTCGGGGAGCACGCGGGACAGCTGCAAGAAGATCCCGGTCATCTCCACCCTCGGATCGCCGAGGAACGGGGCGAGCGGACGCAGCCGGCCGAGGGCGATACGAGGCGCCGCGACGAGGGCGTGCGCGTAGAGGACGCGGCAGAGGACGACGTTCATGAAGAACCGCTCGGTCTCGTTCTCCGCCTCCGCGAGGTCGCGGTGCTCTAGGTAGGCGGCGACCACGCTCCCGTTGTGTGCCCGGTACCAGGCCCGGGCCGTGGGGTGGTCGGCGAAGGACAGCCAGCGGTCCGCCGTGCGCGAGGAGGCGGGCCCGGGAAGCCCGCCGCTCAGGCCCACCGCCTCGCAGCCGTCGCGAAGGATCCGTTCGTTCACCGCCCGCCACCACGGACTGCCGGGCCGGTCGGTGGACGCCGGCCGCAGCACGCCCCGCCGCACCTGCCAGCGCATGAACGACATCGCCGCCCGGCGGAACGGCAGGTGCCGGGGCGCCTTGCCGAACGGGCCGTAGTAGCAACGCTCCATCAAGGCCATCCGCCCGGCGGGGTCATCGCGGACCGCGGCGACCTGCTGCCCGGCCCAGGCCGCGGCCGTGACCTCAGACATCATGACCACAGCGTCGCACAAACCGGTCATATCGATGCCGTGCCCGGCCGGGCGGCACGCCGCGTCCGGGGTCAGACGGTCGGGGCGAGCACCCACAGGCGGTGGTCCCAGCCGACGTCACGGCAGGCGCGCACCGCGAGCCCGGCCCGCTCCGCCAGCGCGGTCACGTCCTTCACCGAGCGCAGCCCGGAGCCGAACGCCGCCGTGAGCCGCAGGTGGTGCAGGACGGCGTCGATGTCGTCCGGGTCGGCCGCCTCGACCTGCTCGACCAGCACCAGGGCGCCGTCGGCCGGCAGCGCGGCCGCCGCCTCGGCCAGGGTCAGCACCGCGTCCTCGTCCGGCAGCCACTCCAGCAGCCGGCACAGCAGCAGCGTCCCCGCTCCTGACGGCACCGGGTGGGTCTGCGGTACGAGTTCCACCCGGGGCAGCACCTCCGGATCGAGGATCTGCCCGCCCAGGACACCCAGCACCGACGGCAGGGCGGCGAGCCGCACCCGCAGCCCGGGGAACTCCCTGACGAGCGCGTTGACGACCGTGCCGGCACCGTTGCCCGACGCGCCGAGGACGTCCACCGCCGACCAGTCGTAGGCGCCGGCCACCCCGGTCGAGACCCAGCGGGCCTCGTCCTCGATCGCGGTACGCGCCGAACCGCCGAGGCGCACATCGGTGTGCAGCGCCTCCGCCAGCGTTTCACCGGACGCCGTCCGGCAGCCGTTCGCCCCCGACCGCAGCCGCTCGGCGAGCCCCGCCAGCGACAGGTCGAAGGCTGCCTGGGCGCCGCGCAGGTCGTACTCCTCCAACGAGTGGTCGTCCTCGACCAGTTCCTCGCCCACCGGGGTCAGCCGGTACCCGTCGTCCGCCACCGCGAACACCTCGATCTCCACGAGGTACTTCAGCAGCGCGCCGAGCGGGCGCGGCTCGGTCCCGCTGCGCCGCGCCAGCTCAGCGGGCTCCCGTACGCCCTGGTAGACGAGGTCGACCAGGCCCAGGGTGACGGCCACGCGGATCGCGAGCCCCGGCGCCAGGTCGGTCAGTTCGTGGAGCCGGCCGTGCGCGTCCTCGCCCTCCAGGACATCGGGATCGGCGGGCTCGGCGAGGCCGGGCGCGACCTCGGCCCGCCGCCAGTAGCCGGTGATGTGCGTCTGCTCGCGCGAAACGCCCCGGTCCACCGACAGGTGCCGCCGGATGCCCTTGAGCGTGACGGCCTCCCCGGCCGCCCAGACGAACACCGTGCCCGGCAGCCACTCCATGTCCCGCACCGCGCGCTCCAGCAGATCGCTGCGCCCGGCCGCCGTGCCCGCGCGCACCAGCCAGGTGACCTCGGCCTCCGCGCGCGTCGGCAGTTCCTGGCGGTGGCTCTCCTCGCCGACCTCGATGAACACCCGGGCCCGGGTCCCTTCGGGCATCTCGTCGAGCCAGCGGCCGATCGCGGGCAGCGCCGTCTCGTCGCCGATCACCAGCAGCCAGTCCGCGCCCTCGGGGTGGCCGTGCGACATCTTCGGCCCGGCGATCCAGGTCACCTGGCCCGGAGCGGCCTGCTGCGCCCACGACGAGGCGATCCCGCCGTCGTGCCGGACGAAGTCGAAGTCGATCTCCCCGGCCACCGGGTCGAACCGCACCGGCGTGTAGTCCTTGGAGATCGGCCGGCCCTCCGAGGGCCAGTCCAGGCTGCTCACGTTCTGCCGGGGCAGCACCGGCTCCCGGCCCTCCTCCGCGAAGAAGAACTTCACATGGTCGTCGAAGCCCTCCGTGCGCAGCGGCGGGAGGGACAGGCCGGCATGCTCGAAGGCGTGCAGCTGAGGGCCGCCCAGGGTCACCCGCCGCATCCCGGGCGTGACGTCCGAGACACGCAGCACCGTCAGCTCCCTGAGCACGATGGGGAAGGTGACGACCGAGCGGGGACTACGGGTGGACATCCGAGTTGCTCCTTCACATCCGTCCGGCAGATCCGGCATGCGGCCACGCTACGGCGCTCCGCGCGCCCCGTATCCAACCCGCGGACCACGGCACTGCCACCCCGCGCGCAATCCGGACGCCCGGTTCCACGATCCGCTGCGCAGGCTCCGACACCGGTGCCGGACGCTTCCACCGCTTCGAGGGCCTGGCCGGCCGGCTCCCCGCACAATCCGTCCCTGAGGGATGGACCTCAAGTGCGCTTGAGATCCTACGGTGTTGTGCGCAGGTGATCTCGAAGAGAGCGAACGGAGCGGATCCGCCATGGAGTACTCGCACAACGACGCCGAACTGGTCCGGCAGCCCATCGGCTACTGGAGCTGGGCCGCCTCCGACGCGGTCGTCACCCGTATCAGAGCCGTCCTCGCCGGAATCGGCACCACCCAGCCGCAGGCATGGATCCTGGACCGGATCGCGAGGGCCGAGGTGCCGCCGACCCGCGACGGTGTGACGGGCGTGCTGAGCGGCTACGCGGCCGTGGGCATCGACGACCTCGGCGAGGAGATCGACGCCACCGTCGGCCGGGGCTGGGTCATGCAGGACAGGGACGGACACCTCGAACTCACCGCAGAGGGAAAGGACTTCCACGCCCGGATGGCCGCGACTCAGGCGGAGCTGTGGCAGGAGCGGCACCGGGACATCTCGGACGAGGAGTACGTGATCACGCTCAAGGTCCTGCAGCGGTTCATCCACAACACCGGAGGCCACGCCTGGCACCACTAGGGGGTGTCCTGATCCGCCATCTCCCGGATCCGTCGGCGGGACCGACCCCGGCGGGACCGACCCCGGCGGGACCGACCCCGGCGGGCCCGGCTCCTGAGGGAGACGGGTCCGCCCGCGGGCCGCGTGGCAGCAGGGGTCACTGACCGGCGACGGCCTTCGCGAGGAGCGGGGTGAGCTGCTCGACCACCCACGGGGCGCTCAGCGCGTCCGGGTAGGCGATGGCCGAGGACAGCGAGTTGTCCGAGGGGATGACCGTGAAGTGCTTGGTCTTGACCGCGTCCAGCGACTGGAACAGCTTGTTGGACTCCAGCTCGGTCGCGCTGATCACACCGCGGTCGCCGAAGGGGTAGGTGACGAGGAGGACGTCGGCGTCGAGCTGGTCGAGGTTCTCCAGGCTCACGGCGTTCTTGTTCGGCGCGTAGTTCTTCGCCTTGTCGGTCTTGGTGAAGCCGAGCTTCTCGAAGACGCCCGGGTCCTGGTCGGCGTAGGACATGAAGCTGACCTGTTCGGGGTGGACGACCGTGTAGGTGTAGGCCTTGCCCTTGAACTCGGGGTGCGCGGCGGCGGCTTCCGTCGTGGCCTTCTCGTTCGCCGCGATGACCTCGTCCGCCTTGGCGCTCAGGCCGAGGGCCTTCGCGGCCGTCTTCAGCCGGTCCTGCCAGGTGAGGGTGTCGGCGTGTGCCTTGTCGGTGAAGGTGACCACCGGGGCGATCGGCTGCAGCTTGGCGTAGTCCGCGTCCATCTCCCAGGTGTTCATGCCGAGGATGACGTCGGGGGCCTCGGCCGCGATGGCCTCGTAGGCGGTGCCGTCGCTGTCGTCGTAGGTCTTCAGCTTGCCGGCGCCGAGCTTGTCGATGGCGCGCTGCTTGTACTCGGGCACCTTGGCGCCGTCCTCGACGTCAGGGATGATGACCGGGACGATGCCGAGGGCCAGCGCGATGGCGGTGTCGCCGTCGGAGACCGTGGCGACCTTCACCGGCTTCTTCTTGACCTCGGTCTTGCCCCACGCGTTGGTGAGGGAGACGGGGAAGGCGGCGGACGCGTCGGCTCCGGCGGCGGCCGGCTTGTCCTTGGCGGCGGTCGAGTCCTCGCCGCCGCACGCGGTGAGCAGGCCGAGGCAGGCGGCGGCCGCGGTCAGGGCGGCGGCGGTGCGGGCCGGACGGCGGCGCGTTCTGTGCAGAACGGACATGATGGTGGTGTCTCCTATGCGGGGATACGACGGCCCAGGGGGAAGATCTGGGGCCGCTCCGATCGGGGATGGGGGACGACGAGACAGTCCAGGCCGAACACCTCGGCCACGGTCTCCTCGGTGAGCACCTCTTCGGGAGTGCCCCGGCGCACGATCCGGCCGTCGCGCATGGCGACGATCGTCGAGGCGTACAGGGCTGCCTGGTTGAGGTCGTGGGACACCAGCACGATCGTCTTGCCGGCCTGCTCGTTGAGGTCGGCGAGGAGGTCCATGACCTCGATCTGGTGGGCGATGTCCAAGTAGGTGGTGGGCTCGTCCAGGAGCAGTGTCGGGGTGTCCTGGGCGAGCGCGAGGGCGATCCACACACGCTGGCGCTGGCCGCCGGAGAGCTGGTCGACCGGGCGGTCGATCAGCTCGGCGGTACCGGTCGCCAGCAGGGCGTCGGCGATGACCTCGTCGTCGGCGGCCGTGCGCCGCTGTCCGAACCGGCGGTGCGGATGGCGGCCGCGCCAGACGAGGTCGCTGACGGTGATCGACTCCGGGGCGATCGGCGACTGCGGCAGGATGCCCAGGCGCCGGGCCACCTCGCGGGTGGACAGGGCGTGGATGTCCTGGCCTTCGAGGAGGACTGAGCCGGCTGCGACGGGCAGCAGCCGGGCGACCGACTTCAACAGGGTCGACTTGCCGCAGGCGTTCGGGCCGACCAGCGCGGTGATCTTGCCGGGCTCGATCCCGAGGGACAGCTCCTCGATGATCGGCTTGCGCTCGTACCCGGCGCTGATGCCGCGGGCTTCGAGCCGGAAGCCGGCGTCGGGGGAGGCGAGTACGGGTCGTGCGCTCATGCGGTGGCTCCTTGCCTGCGCCGGAGGATCAGCCAGACGAAGTAGGGGGCGCCGAGCAGTGCCGTGAGGACGCCCGTCGGTACCGGGCTGATCAGAGGGCCGTGCTGGGCGAGGACATCGGCGCCGAGGACGATGACGGCACCGATCGGGACGGCCAGGGCGACGGAGCGGTCGGCGCCGACCAGCCGGATCGCGATGGGACCGCTGATCAGCGAGACGAATCCGATCGGGCCCGTGACGCTGGTGGCGAGCGCGGCGGCCGCGGCCCCGACCAGGAGGGTCACGATCCGGGCGGCGCCCACCCGGGTGCCCAGCCCGAGGGCGAGCTGGTCGCCCAGGGCCATGCCGCCCAGGGCGCGGCCCAGCAGCGCGGTGCTGAGCCCGCACACGGCGAGCGCGCCCGCCAGCGTCGACACCCCTTCCCAGGTGGCGTCGTTGACGCTGCCGACCAGCCAGCGCATCACCTGCGCGATCCCGTGCTGACCGGCCACCGTGAACAGGTAGTTCACGTACGCGGTGCACACGGCGCTCAGGCCGATGCCCACGAGGACCAGGCGGTACGCGTCCACGCCCCCGCCGCGCCTGCTCAGCGCGAGCACCGTCGCCACGAGGGCGAAGGCCCCGCCGAGGCCGGCCAGGGACGTCCCGAAGGGAACCGCCGGGGCGAACAGCAGCATCGTGGTGGCGCCGGCTCCGGCGCCCGCCGAGATGCCGACGATGTCCGGGGTGGCCAGTGGATTGCGGATGAGCCGCTGGTACAGGGCGCCGGAGAGGCCGAAGAGGGCTCCGGCGAGCAGCGCCGCAAGTGCGCGCGGCATCCGGATGCGGAAGATCACGTAATCGGCCAGTCCGGTGCGCAGCCCGAAGGCGGCGGGCAGGATGTCGCCCGCCGGGATCCGGTTGACCCCGCCGAGCAGCAGCGAGGCGGCGAGCAGTGCGAGCAGCATCAGGACGAGGACGCAGGCGACGAGGCGGGCCCGGCGGAACCCCGCCCGGTGGGCACCGCGCAGCCGGGCCACGGTGGCGGCCCTGAGTGCGGCCGCGGTGTCGGGGGAGGCCTGCCCGGGGCTCCGTGCCGCGTCCGTGCGCGGCGCGTGTGTCTGTGGCATGTCACTCACATCCGGACCAGGTCGCGGCGGCGCGCGAGCCACACGAAGAAGGGAGTGCCGACGAGGGCGGTCATCACCGACACCTGGATCTCACCGTGGTCGATCACCAGCCGCCCCGCGGTGTCGGCGCCGACGAGCAGGACGGCTCCGCAGACCATGGACAGCGGCAGCGACCAGCGGTGGTCCGCGCCCACCAGCATCCGGGCGGTGTGCGCGGCGACCAGTCCGACGAAGGCCACCGGCCCCACGGCCGCGGTGGCGGCGGCGCACAGCAGCACCGCCACGGCCGCACTCGCCAACCGGGCCCGCTCCACCCGGACACCGAGCCCGCGGGCGGTCTCGTCACCGAGGCTCAGCAGGTTCAGGGTGCGTCCCAGGGGCAGCGCCAGCAGCAGGCCGGTGAGCGCGAACGGGAGTACCTGGCCCAGGAACTGGCCCCGGCCGGTGAGCTGGCCGACCGACCAGAAGCGCAGGTGGGCGTAGACGGCCTCGTCGCGCACCACGAGCAGGGTGATGAGCGAGGACATCACCGCGGCGACCGCGACGCCAGCGAGGACGAGGCCGATCGTGCTGCTGCCCGCGTTGGTACGGGTCCCGATCAGGAAGACGAGGACCGCGGTCACTGCCGAGCCGGTCAGTGCCATCCAGAAGTAGCCCTGCACGCCGGAGGTGTCGAGGAAGAGGATGCCGAGTACGACGAACACCGCCGCGCCCTGCTCCACGCCGAGGACGCCCGGCTCCGCCAGGGGGTTCATCGTCAGTGCCTGCATGATGAGCCCGGAGGCGCCGAGGGCGGCCCCGACGGTCAGGCCGAGCAGCGTGCGGGGTATCCGCTCCGTCCACAGGACGTCGCCGTTGTAACCCTCCGCGCCCGGGTGCAGCAGGATCCGCACGATTTCCAGTGGGGATATGTCACGCGCGCCGAGGCCGATGCTCGCGATGGTCACGGCGGCCAGCATCAGGCCGGCGAGCACCACGACCACCGTTCCGCGCGAGGCACGGGGCCTCGGGGGCGTCGGGGTCGGTGGTGCGGCCGGCGAAGCCGATTGCTTCATGGGTCTTCGGGTGCTCCTCACCTGCTCAAGCTGGAAGTTAGGCTAGCCTTACTAAAGCGGGGTCCGGTCCAATGCCGGAGGCGAACCGCTCACAATCAGGGGTCAAGAACACGGCCCTGCCGTAGGGGGAGGATGTTGTGGCCGAGACGGGACTGCGCAGCGTGCGGAACGAGGAGACCCGCGCGGAGGACGTGATCATGGCCGATGACGACTTCATCGCCGAGGGCGGACACCCGCTGCACGTCCACGAGTTCCACGAGTTCCTGCACATTCCGGTCGGCCGGATCGTGGTCACCGCCCTCGGCCGGGACTACGAGCTGTCCGCCTCGGTGGCCCTGTGGATCCCGGCGGGCATCGCGCACAGCGCACGGTTCGGAGCCGATTCCGTCATCGCGGTCGAGTCCTTCGACGCGGATCGGTTCGAGCTGCCGTACCAGGACGTCACCACCATCAACATCACCGGCGCCCAGCGCAGGCTGGTCCTCGGGCGGATGCGCAGCACCTGCGCCCAGGACGAGGCCCCGGAGGTCTTCGCGGCGCTGTCCGCCGGGCACCGCAACTGCCTGCCGCTGCCCCAGCCCACCAGCCACACCGCCGGCGCCGTGGCACGGGAGCTGGCCCGGACGCCGAGCGACCCGCGGACCGCGACGGAGTGGGCGGAGAACCTCTACACGAGCTCGACCAGCCTGCGCCGGGCCTTCCGCGCGGAGACCGGCATGGCCTTCTCCGAATGGCGCACCCGGCTCCGGCTCAACCACTCGCTGGGCCTGCTGGAGCAGGGCCAGTTGGTGAGCTCCGTGGCCGCCCGGGTGGGGTTCGTCAGCACCAACGGCTACATCCTGGCCTTCCGCCGCCACTTCGGGCAGACCCCGGGCGCGTACGTGCGCAGCTCGCTGGACCGGTCCGCCTGACCGGGCCGGGCCGGAAACGGACCTGCCCCGTACGCGGGGTCACGACCCGGTTACGGGGCACCGCGTCCACCGCTGCCCTAGCCTTGCGCCATGAGTGCGCCAGGGGACGTGATCGACGGACGGTTCGAGCTGGTCGACCGGCTCGGCAGTGGGGGGATGGGCACGGTCTGGCGAGCGCTGGACCTCGTCCTTCATCGTGAAGTGGCCGTCAAGGAAGTACGATCGGCGGCCGGGCGGGACGACCCGGAATTCCGGCGGGTGTTGCGCGAGCGGGTGCTGCGCGAGGCCCGCGCCCAGGCCCGGATCAGTCATCCGAACGTGGTCACCATCCACCACATCGTCGACGAGGGCGAGCACCCCTGGCTGGTGATGGAGCTGCTGCCCGGCCACTCCCTCGGCCGGCGACTGGAGCAGGGACCGCTGCCGCCCACCGAGGCGGCCCGGACCGGCCGCGAGGTGCTCGCCGGACTGCGGGCCGCGCACGCCGCCGGGATCCGCCACCGGGACGTGAAACCCGCCAACGTGCTGATGCGGGCCGACGGTTCGGCCGTGCTCACCGACTTCGGCATCGCCGCCCTCCAGGACGCCGCCTCCCTCACCATGACGGGTGAGGTCATCGGTACCCCCGAATACCTGGCCCCCGAGCGGATCCGCGGCGCCGACCTGCCCGCCTCGGACCTGTGGTCGCTGGGCATGATGCTGTATGTGTGCGTGGAAGGTGTCAGCCCGATGCGCCGCTCCACCACCCTGGCCACGCTGGCCGCAGTCCTCGACGAGCCGGTGCCGGTACCGCGCCGGGCCGGACCGCTGGCCGCCGTACTGGCCGAGCTGCTGGTCCGCGACCCGGCCGCGCGGCCCTCCGCGGAGCGGCTGGACCGGCTGCTGGCCGCCGTTGCCCGGGGCACCGGCAGCGCCGTACCGCCGGAGCCCACCCGCCTCGACCGGGCGCCCGCTTCCCCTCCCGATCTCTCCCCCGTGCTCGACCGGCCGCCGTTCGCCGGCCGGAGCGGCCCGCCGCCGCCCCCGCTGCCGCCCGGCCCGGCCCCCCGGCCGGACCGGCCCGCGCCGGCGGCCACACCACCGCCCTCTCCCGTGCCCTTCCAGGCGCACGGGGCCACGCCCCGGGACGCACTGCCCACCATCGGCCCCCTGAACGGCCGCGTCCCGCACGGGATCGGACCGGACCGCCGGCGGAAGGCCACCGCGCTTGCCGCAGCGGCCGCCGTGACGGCCCTGGCGCTGCTCGGCGTCGGCAGGTACACCCTGTTCAAGCCGGCCTCGGACGGACGCGACGACGGTAGGGGCGCGGTCTCACCGACGGTCTCCGTGGTCTCCACGGGACCGGGTTCGCCCTCGGCGACTCCCACGCCGGCCCCCGTCGGCACAGCGGCGACGAGCCCCGCCCAGACTTCCGGCACCAGCGCGGGTACGTCCGGCGAACCCGGCGCGACGGACACCCCGGCCGGTACGCAGCCGAGCACCCCGGCGGCCGTCGTGCCCGGTGGTGACGATCCGGCACCCGGCGTCGGCCGCTGGATCGCCCAGCTCCACTCCGAGCCGGAGAGCACCGGCACCGCCGCCCGCGACCGGCGGCTGGCGGCGGTCCGGGCCGCCGTCCCGGAGGCCCGGGTGCTGCGCAGCCGGGACTACGCCTCCCTCAAACCCGGCTACTGGGTGGTCTACGCCCCCGGCCCCTTCGCCGACGGCCGGGCGGCTGTCACCTTCTGCGCGCAGAAGGGCCGGACCACCGCCAACGAGTGCATCGGCCGCTACCTCAGTGACGACCAGGGCGACTACGTGTACCAGTGCACCCCGCCCGCCGACTCGCCCGGCGGCCGCTGCCGGCATTCATGACGGGAACGACCGCAGCGAGTCCGTGAAACCCGGCCGTCCCGTCAGGGAGACACGCCCTGGGCCGGCTCCACGCGGGGGAACACGGCGAGGGGGGCGTCCTGCGCGAAGAAGGTCTTGGCGCGGATCGCCGCCCGCTCGTCGTCCCGCACCTGGCCCGGCCGGGAGCCGTTGCCGAGCAGCACCCCGCCGAACCGCATCCGCATGTAGGCCGCGGTGTGGTGAAGACTGGTCACCAGCCCCTCGGCGCGCGCCTCGTCGTGGTCCGCCATGGCCGTGACACCCCACAGGGTCCGGCCCGCCATCCGCTTCTTGAAGTCCGAGCCGGGGACCGTGAGCCAGCCCGACCAGTAGTCGAGGTAGCGCTTGGTGTGCGCGGAGAGCGCGTACCAGTACAGGGGCGAGGCGATGACGATGTCGGTCGCCTCCAGCGTGGCCAGCCGCAGGGCCTCCTCGCTCTCCGAGGGCGTCCAGCCCTCGGCCTCGTGCCGCCCGTCCCGGAAGTCGGGCAGCGCCGATTCGGCCAGGTCGACCCACCGCTGCCGGACCCCGGCGGGCAACTGTTCGGCGGCCGCCCTCGCGAGTATCCCGGTGTTCCCGTCGGAACGGGAGCTGCCGAGGACGAAGAGGAACGAGCGGTCGGTCATGAACATCACTCCAGCGGTGCGCGGTCGGGCCGGCGGAATGCCCGCCGGTGGGGGCGACGTTAGACGTTGACATCAATGTGAAGGTCAACCGGATGCAGAGGTACGGCACATGCTGATCGGCGAACTGTCCCGGCGCACCGGCGTCAGCTCCCGGCTGCTGCGCTACTACGAGGCGCAGGGGCTGCTCGACGCGGAGCGCGGCACGAACGGATACCGCGACTACACGGCGGACTCCGTGGCCGCCGTGCGCAAGGTACGCGCCCTGCTCGCGGCCGGCCTGTCCACCGAGGTGATCCGCTCGGTGCTGCCGTGCGTGCGGGGCGAGGGGGTGCGCTTCGCCTGGTGCGAGGAGATCCGGTCCGTCCTCGACGGGGAACTGGCCGCCATGGACGCGCGCATCGAGGGCCTGCAGCACAGCCGCGCCGCCCTGGCCTGCTACCTGGAACAGCCCTGAGCAGCCCTGAGCCCCGCCCCCGGGGAAGTGGGGGCGGGGCTCAGGGAGAGCGGGGGACACGGCCTCAGGCGGTCGCCGCCCGGGGCCGCTGCTCGGTCTCCGCGGCCCGGTTCCCGCGGGCGGGCAGGAGTCGGTCCAGGGCGAAGGCACCCGGGCCGGTGAAGACGAGCAGCAGGAAGGCCCAGCAGTACATCGCGGAGGACTCGCCGCTGTTCTGGAACGGTCCGCCCGCAGGGACTCGGTACGGTCGAGCTCGCCCCGCCGGGCCGTGGCGGCCGCGGCGTTCTCCGCCACCGAGGCCGCCCACACGCGGGTCTGCCCGGGCAGGGCCACCGGCAGCGGCACGGGATACACGGGCGGTACGTGCGCGGCGGCAGGCCCCGGCCGCGGCCGGGCCCGGAGCGAGGCCGGTCTCACAGCTGCGCGCAGACCCGGTCGGCCGTGGTGACCACGGCGCAGCGGCCCGCCGCCCACTCCAGGGCCATCCGGTGCTCGCGCGCGGAGAAGTCGGCGACGGCGTCCGCGACCACGAAGGCCTGGACGTCCTGCATCCAGGCGTCGCAGGCCGTCATCAGCACGCCGATGTGGGCGTACACGCCGGTGATCACCAGCTGGTCCCGGCCCATCGCGCGCAGCCGCTCCAGGAGGTCGGTCCGGACGAAGGCGCTGTACTTCCACTTCGTGAGCACCGTGTCGTCCGGGCCCGGTGCCACGGCGGCGGGGATCGCGGCGGCCGTCGGGTCGGCGGGCAGACCGGCGCCCCAGAAGTCCTGCTGGAGCCCGCGCTCGGCAGGAGTCTGCCCGCCGGGCTGCGCGGTGTAGAACACGGGCACCCCGGCCCGGCCCGCCTCCTTCTTCAGCCGCGCGACCTGCTGGAGCATGCCGGTGACGGGCTGCGCGTCCGTGTCGAAGGCCGACAGGAAGTAGTTCTGCAGGTCGTGGACGAGCAGGACCGCGCGGTCCGGATCCACGCTCCAGCCGACGCGGTTGGCCGGCAGCTCCTCGGCGGTCGGCAGCGGGTAGGGGGCGATGGCGGGCAGGGCCATGGGTTCATCCGTTCAGTGCTGATGGGGCGGTACGGGGACGGTGGCGGGGGCGGCGGGGGCGGCGGGTGTGGCGGGGGCGGCGGTGCGCAGGTCCCGTTTGGAGACCTTGCCCACGCCGGTCTTGGGGAAGGCGGCGACGAACTCCACCCGGTCCGGCACCTTGTACGCCGCGAGGCCGCGCTCCCGCACGAACTTCTTCACGGCGGCGGGCCGCAGTTCTCCGGAGCCCTCGCGCAGGATCACGTAGGCACAGGTGCGTTCGCCGAGATAGGGGTCCGGTTCGCCGACCACGTTGGCGTCGTGGACGGCCGGATGCGCCAGGATGTGGTTCTCCACCTCCTCCGCCGCGATCTTCTCCCCGCCCCGGTTGATCTGGTCCTTGGCGCGTCCCTCGACGACCAGGTGCCCGGTGGGCGTCATCCGGACGATGTCCCCGGTCCGGTAGAAACCGTCCGCGGTGAACGACCGGGCGTTGTGCTCGGGCGCGTTCCAGTACCCGCGGATCGTGTAGGGGCCGCGGGTCAGCAGGTGGCCGGACCCGCCGGGGAGCACCTCGCGGTCCTCGTCGTCGACGATCCGGATCTCGTCGTCCGGGGAGATCGGCCGGCCCTGGGTGGTGACGACGGTCTCCTCGGGGTCGTCGAGGCGGGTGTAGTTCACCAGCCCCTCCGCCATCCCGAACACCTGCTGGAGCGTGCAGCCCAGGCCCGGCCGGACCCGGCGGGCGGCCTCCTCGCTGAACTTCGCGCCACCCACCAACAAGACGTCCAGGCTGGCGAGGTCCCGGTCGGTGCGCGCGGCGGCCTCCGTCCAGAGCAGGGCCAGCGGGGGCACCAGACCGGTGATCGTCACGCCCTCGGACTCGATCAGCGGGAAGGCGACGTCGGGCACCGGCTGCGGGCACAGCACCACCCGGCCCCCCGCGTACAGGGCGCCCAGCGAACCGGGCGAGGACAGCGGGAAGTTGTGGGCGGCGGGCAGGGCCACCAGGTACACCGAGTCCGCGTCCACCGCGCAGATCTCGTTCGAGGCCCACAGCGAGTAGATGTAGTCGTCGTGGGTGCGCGGGATCAGCTTGGGCACACCCGTGCTGCCGCCGGAGAGCTGGAGGAAGGCCAGGTCGTGCGGGGCGGGCCCGGGGCCGAGTCCGCCGGCGGGCACGTCCAGCGGGACCTCGGCGAGCGCGGTGAAGTCACCCGGGTCGGCGTCCGCGACGAACACCGCGCGCAGTCCGGGGACTTCGGCGCGGACGGCGGCGGCGAGCTCACGGTAGTCGTAGCCGGCGTGCACCGCGGGGATCACGTACGCCGCGGCCCCGGTGAAGGAGCAGAAGGAGGAGATCTCGGTGCGGCGGTGCGCCGACAGCGCGAAGACGGGCAGGGCGCCGATCCGGAAGAGCGCGAAGACGACCTCGAAGAACTCGGCCGTGTTCGGCAGCTGTACGACCACCTTGTCGCCGGGGACGATGCCGCGCGCCGTGAGACCCGCGGCCATCCGGTCGGCCCGCGCGTCGAGTTCGCCGTAGCTCCAGGCGCGCCGGCCGCCGTCCGGGCCGCCGGCCGGGTCCACGACGGCGATCCGGTCGGGGTGGGCGGTGGCCCGCTCCCGCAGCACGGATCCGAAGGTCTCGCCCCGCCACCAGCCGGCCGCCCGGTAGCGCTCGGCGAACTCGGCGGGCCAGGGCCGCCAGGTGGCGGCCGCGGAGTCGTGGTCCTCGTGGGAGTCGCTCACAGCTCGGCTCCGACGGCCTGCAGGAAGGTACGGAACTTCGCGGCGGTCTCCGCGGTCTCGGCCTCGGGCTCGGACGCGGAGACGACCCCCGCCCCGGCGTACAGGCGCAGCCGGTTGTCCTCGGCCTCGGCGCAGCGGATCGTGACGACCCACTCGCCGTCACCGGTGCCGTCCTCCCAGCCGATCATGCCGGTGAAGAAGCCCCGGTCGAAGGGCTCGGTCTCCTCGATCACCTTGCGGGCCACGTCGGTCGGACTGCCGCAGACGGCCGGGGTCGGGTGCAGGCTGGAGGCGATCTCCAGAGCGGAGACGTCGGGCTGTGCGAGCACTCCGGTCACGGTGGTGGACAGGTGCCACATGGTGGCCGTACGGAGCAGGGTTGGGCGCTCAGTGACGTCGAGGGAGGTGCAGTACGGGGCCATGGCCTGGTGCACCGCGTCGACGACGACGGCGTGCTCGTGCAGGTCCTTGGCGGACCGGAGCAGGGCGGCGGCCCGGCGGACGTCCTCGGCGAGGTCCGCGCTGCGCGGGGTGGACCCGGCCAGCGGGTTGGAGATGAGCCGGTCGCCCCGGCGGGACAGCAGCAGCTCGGGGCTGGCGCCGAGCAGGTTGCGGCCGGGGCCGGTGGGGAGCGCGAAGGTGTAGCCGGAGGGGTCACGGCGGGCGAGCCGCTGGACCATGGCGGGTATGTCCAGCGGTCTGTCGGAGGCGAGTTCCAGGGTCCGGGCCAGTACGACCTTGCTGAACTCGCCCTGCCACATCCGGTCCACGGCCGAGGCCACGCCCTTGGCGTAGACATCGGGCTCGGGGACGGAGGCGATGGCCCAGTCGGCGGGCGCCGGACCGGCGGCGGGCAGGGCGATCAGCGGGTCCGAGGCGAGCGGCGGGCCGCTGCGCAGGGAGTCCGGGACGACGAGGGCGGCGCGGGCGTCCGGGGCGAAGGGGATCGCGCCGATCACCACGGGGTAGGGGTGCCCGGCCCGCCGGGCCTCGGCCAGGGCCTGGGCGACGCGGTGCGGCAGGGGTTCGGCGGAGTGCGCGACCTCCTGGCGGATGCCCTGGGCCAGCAGGGTCCGGGTGGGGGTCGCGAGGAACCGGGCTCCGCTGCGGTAGGCGTCGAGCAGCGTGGTGGCGGCGCCGACGGAGGGGTGCACCGGATCGGCCGGTGCGGGGGGCGTGGCGACTTGGTGGACCGTCGGCACGGTGACTCCTCTTCAGGGTGGGGGCAGGTGAGGGCAGGCAGGTGCGGCCGGGCGGTCGCCGGCTGCGGGCGGTGCGGTGCGGGGCGGTGCGGTGCGCGTGGCGCGGGGATCGCGCGTGGTGCGCGGGGGAGGACGGGGGCTGCCGCGGGGTCAGCGCAGCGTGGCTCCGCCGTCCACGTAGAGGTCCTGCATGGTGATGTGGCGCGCCTGCTCCGAGGCGAGGAACACGACGGCGTCCGCGATGTCCTGCGGGTCGGCGATCCGGCCCAGCGGAATCCCCGTCCGGTAGCTGGCGAGGTCCCCGTTCAGCACCCGGGCGGGCGCCTGCGGGTCGCTCCAGAGCCCCCACTGCATGGGGGTGTCGGTGGAGCCGGGGGCCACGATGTTGCAGCGCACCCCGCTGCGCGCGTACTCCAGCCCCAGACACTTGGTGAACATGACGGCTGCGGCCTTCGAGGCGGCGTACGCGGCCATGCCGGTGCGGGGGATCCCGGCGGCGTTCGAGGCGACGGTGATCACGCTCCCGGAGCCGCGGGCCGCCATGCCGGGGACGACGGCGCGGGAGGTGAAGAAGACGCCCTGGACGTTGACGGCGAAGGTGGCCGCCCAGTCCTCGTCGGTCAGTTCCGCGACCGGTGCCGCGCGCAGGATCCCGGCCACGTTCACCAGGATGTCGACCGGCCCGAGTTCCCGGCCGATCCGCTCGGCGGTCCGCTCGACGGCCGCCGGGTCGGTGACGTCGAGTGCGTAGGCGCGGACCGCCCCGTCGCCGGAGACCGTTGCCCGCCCGGCCTCCGGGTCCAGTTCCGCGGCCAGCGCGGTGACGGCCTTCGCCGAGATGTCCGTCGCCGCGACCGTGGCACCGAGGCGGAACAGCGTACGGGCGACGGCCTCGCCGATGCCCTGGCCCGCGCCGGTGACGAGCGCGACCTTGCCGGTGAATCCGCTGGTCCCGGGAACGCCGGGCTCACGGTGGTCGGACATGCCGCCCCCTCCTCGATTCTTAGGTAAGCCTAACCTAATGAAATACTGAACGGCACTACGCGACAGGTGCGTTGCGGGTGGGGCGCCGGAGCGCCCCACCCACACCCCAGGGGTCAGCCCCGGCCGGCCGATCGGGCCGACGCCAGCGCGCGGGCCAGTACCGGGCCGATCTCCGCCAGGACTCCGGGGGACATCAGGTCGTCGTGCGAGCAGTCCAGGACGTGCTCCTCGATCCGGCCGTCCAGGTACGCGGGCCAGACCAGCCCCGGTGCCTCTTCCGCCGGGGTGGACCGGGACGCGGTGAAGAACAGCACGTCACCCCGGTAGCGGAGGGTGCGGCTGCGCGACAGCAGCCGTACGCAGTGCACGTTCGTGTCGACGATCGCCCCCAGCAGCGCCTCGTCGAAGCCGGCCAGCAGGCCCTGGCTGTCGCGGATCGCGCCGACCGCCTCCGCCCGGTCCACCGGAGCGTCTCCCCGCGGCTGGTCGAGCCCGGCCACCGAGAGCAGGAAGCCGCTCTCCTCGCGCTCCAGCCGCTCGCGCCAGTCCGGGGCGTCGATGTACGACCAGTCCTCGGTCTCCGGCGGGTACGCGTCCAGCAGTCCCAGGAAGGCGACGTCCTCCCCACGCTCCTGGAGCAGCGCGGCCAGCGTTTGCGCCACGGTCCCGCCGAAGGAGTACCCGAGGAAGTGGTACGGGCCCTCGGGCTGCACCGTACGGATCTCCTCCAGGTACATCTCCGCCAGGGCGGCCACATCGGCCACCTCGGGCTGTTCTCCCGCGAGCCCCGGCGACTGGAGCCCGTACACCGGCCAGTCCGGGTCCAGGTGCCGCAGCAGCCCCGTGTACTGCCAGGCGAAACCGGACGCCGGATGGAAGCAGAACAGCGGCGCGGCCGTGCCCCGTTCGCGCAGCGGCATCAGCACCCGCAGCGCGTCCCGGCGGGCGTCCGAGCCGATCCGGGCGGCCAGGTCGGCCACGGTCGGCGCGGCCATCACGGCCCCGACCTGGACCGGCGTGCCGAGTTCCGCGCGGATCCGGCCGACCAGCCGCATCGCCAGCAGCGAATGGCCGCCGAGCTCGAAGAAGTTGTCCTCGGCCCCCACCCGCTCCAGGCCCAGCACGTCCGCGAAGATCGCGCACAGCAGCTCCTCGCGCTCGTCCTTCGGCGCCCGGCCGCCGCCCGCGTCCCCGAAGCCGGGGGCGGGCAGCGCCGCCCGGTCCACCTTGCCGTTCACCGTCAGCGGCAGCGCCGACAGCTCGACGAAGGCCGACGGAACCATGTACTCGGGCAGCGCGGCCGACAGCCGGGCCCGCAGGGCGGCCGGCTCGGGCGCGTCCGAGGCCGACGCCACCGTGTAGGCGACCAGCCGCTTGACTCCGGTCGGTCCGGTGTGGACGACCACGGCCGCCGCCGCGACGCCCGGCTCGGCCGCGACGGACGACTCGACCTCGCCGAGCTCGATGCGGAACCCGCGGATCTTGACCTGGTCGTCGGCGCGCCCGAGGTAGTCGATCTGCGCGTCGCCGCGCCAGCGCACCAGGTCGCCCGTCCGGTACATCAGCGTCCCCGGCTCGCCGAACGGGTCGGCCACGAACCGCTCCGCCGTCAGCGACGGCCGGCCGAAGTAGCCGCGGGCCAGGCCGGCCCCCGCCAGGTACAGCTCACCGGCCACGCCCGCCGGAACCGGCCGCAGCGCGCTGTCGAGCACGTAGGCCCGGGTGTTGTGGATCGGCCGGCCGACGCAGGAGCTGACACTGTCGTCCACGTCGGCGCCCAGCGCGTTGATCGTGTACTCGGTCGGGCCGTACAGGTTGTAGCCCATGGTGCCCTCGGTGCCCTTGAGCAGCTCCCAGAGGCCGTCCGGCACCGCTTCGCCGCCCAGCAGGAACAGGGTGGGCCGGTGCCGGTCCGCGTCCAGCAGACCCGCCTCGACCAGCTGCAGGCCGTACGAGGGCGTCACGTTGACCACGTCGATGCCCACGCGGTCGTAGTGCGCGGTCAGGGCCGCCGGGTCCAGCCGCAGTTCCTCGCCGATGACGTGCACCTCGTGCCCGTCGACCAGCCAGAAGAACTCCTCCCACGACATGTCGAAGGCGAAGGACACGGTGTGCGCCACCTTCATCCGGCGCCCGCCCGCCAGGGCCACCGCCGGAGCGAAGATCCGCTCGCGGTGGTTGAGGAGCATGTTGGTCAGACCCGAGTAGGGGACCACCACCCCCTTGGGCCGACCCGTCGAGCCAGAGGTGTAGATGATGTACGCCGGGTGACGGCCGTCCCGGACGCCCGTCAGCTCCGACTCCGCCAGCGGCCCCTCGGGCTGCGCCGCCAGCCCGGCCAGGACCGCCGGATCGTCCAGCAGCAGCGCCGGTACGCCTTCCACCACCGGCACCCGGTCCGTCACCGGGGCCGTCGTGACCAGGCACAGCGGGGCGGCGTCCGCCACCATCGCGCCGAGCCGGTCCACGGGGTGGTCCAGGTCCAGCGGCAGATAGGCCGCGCCGGTCTTCAGTACGGCGAACAGCGCGACCACGAAGTCGGCCGACCGGGGCAGAGCGAGGGCCACCACGGCCTCCGGCCCCGCACCCCGAGCCACCAGGGCCCGGGCCAGCCGGTTGGCCCGGGAGTCCAGCTCCGCGTAACCGAGCCGCTGGTCCTCGAAGACCAGAGCCGTCTCCCCGGGCGTCCGCGCGGCCTGCCCGGCGAACAGGTCGATCACCGTCGTGTCCGGGACGGCATGGCCCGTGTCGTCGCCGGTCGCCAGCAGTTCGGCCCGCTCCACCGCGTCCAGGGTGACCAGCCGGCCCACCGGGACCGCCCCGCCGTCGGCGAGCTGCTCCACCAGCAGCGCGAGCCGGCCCGCAAGGTTCCGGGCGGTGGCCTCGTCGTACAGGTCGGGCCGGTAGCCGAGGCTCAGCTCCAGCGCCGGACCCGGGGTGACGGCGAGGGTCAGCGGGTAGTGGGTGCCGTCGACACTGTGGGTCCAGCCGATCGCGTGGGCGGCCACCGCCTCCTCGCGGGCGGCGTCGTTCAGCGGCGTGTTGCGGAACACGTACAGGGTGTCGAAGAGCTGCCCGAGGCCGGTCAGCTGCTGGATCGGGCCGAGCCCCACGTAGTGGTGGGGCAGCAGCGCCGCGTGCTCGCCCTGCACCCGCACCATCAGATCGCGCAGCGGCTCGCCTGGGCGCAGCGCGACCCGGAACGGCAGCGTGTTCATGAACATGCCGATCATCCGGTCGACCCCGGCGAGATCCGCGGGACGACCCGAGACGGTGGCACCGAACACCACGTCGTCGCGGCCCGTCATCCCGGCCAGCGTCATCGCCCAGGCCGTGCTCAGCACGGTGTTGAGGGTGACCCCGCAGCCGCGCGCGAAGGACCGCAGCCGGTCGCTGGTCGCCTCGTCCAGGGACAGGTCCACCACCTCGGCGGTCACCGGCTGCCGGGCCGGATCGGCCCGGGCCACCAGCGTGGCCTGGTCCAGCCCGGACAGGTGGGTGCGCCAGGCATGCTCGGCGGCCTCCCGGTCCACGGCCGACAGCCGGCGCAGGTAGTCCCGGTAGGGGGTGACGGGCGGCAGCACGTCCGCCGAGCCGCCGTGCCCGTACAGGGCGAACAGCTCCTCGAAGAACAGCGACTCCGACCAGCCGTCGGTGAGGATGTGGTGCTGCGTCACGCACAGCATCCAGCGCTCCGCCGAGAAGCGGATCAGGGCCACGCGCAGCAGCGGCGGGGCCGCCAGGTCGAACCGGGCCGCCGCGTCGGCGAGCGAGAACTCCCGCAGCGCCTCGTCCTGCGCCGCCCGGTCGAGATGGCTGAGGTCGATCTCCCGCCAGGGCAGCTCCCACTCGCCCGGCACCACCTGCACCGGGCCGTCCAGGCCCTCGTGCCAGAAACCGGAACGGAGGTTGGGATGGCGGCGCAGCAGGGTGTCGAAGGCCGCGCGCAGGGCGGGCCCGTCGACGGCGTGCAGCAGTTCCACGAAGTTCTGCATCAGGTAGACGTCGAGGGCCCGGTCGTCGTAGACGGCGTGGAAGTACAGGCCCTCCTGCAGCGGCGCGAGCGGAAGGACCTCCGCGACCTGCGGGAACACCGTGGCCAGCGCGGCCTCCTGCCCGGCATCGAGGGTGACGAGCGGGCCGGCCGGTGCCGGGCGACCGCCTTCCTGGTCCGCGGCGTTGCGGGCCGCGGCGGCCATCCGCTCTACGGTCCGCTGCTCGAAGACGTCGCGCGGCGTGAGGACCAGGCCCGCCTTGCGGGCCCGGGTCACCAGCTGGATGGAGACGATGCTGTCCCCGCCCAGCGCGAAGAAGTCGTCGTCGATCCCGGCCGAGGCCAGCCCCAGCACCTCGGCGAAGACGGCGCACAGCGCCTCCTCACGGGCGTCGCGGGGCGGGCGCGCCAGCGCCGCCGCACCCAGCTCGGGCGCGGGCAGGGCGCCCCGGTCCAGCTTGCCGCTGACGTTCGTCGGAAGGGAGTCCAGGACCACCACGGCCGCCGGGACCATGTAGTCGGGCAGGACGGCGGCCAGCGCCTCCCGGAGCGCCGCCCCCTCGACCGGGCCGGTCACGTAGGCGACCAGCCGCTTGACCCCGGGGGTGTCCTCGCGGACCACCACGGCGGCGGAACCGACACGGGGCAGGGCGGCCAGGGCCGACTCCACCTCGCCGGGCTCGATCCGGTAGCCGCGGATCTTCACCTGGTCGTCGGCCCGCCCCAGGAACTCCAGCTGCCCGTCGGAGCGCAGCCGTACGAGGTCGCCCGTACGGTACATCCGCGAGCCGGGCGGACCGTACGGGTCGGCGACGAACCGCTCGGCGGTCAGAGCGAACCGGCCCAGGTACCCGCGGGCCAGTCCGTGGCCCGCCAGGTACAGCTCACCGGGGGTGCCGGCCGGAGCGGGCCGCAGGGCGGAGTCCAGTACGCGGGCGCACGTGTTGCCGATGGGCCGGCCCACGATCGGGGTGGCCGAGTCGGCCAGGTCGGCGCCGAGGGCGTCCACCGTGTACTCGGTGGGCCCGTACAGGTTCACCGACATGACCCCGGGCGCCTCGCGGACCTCCGTCCACAGCGCCTCGGGAACGGCTTCGCCGCCGAGGAGCAGCAGCCCGGGACGGTGGTGCGAGCGGCTCAGCAGCCCCCACTCCAGCAGGGCCCCGGCGTAGGTGGGCGTCACGTCCATGGCGTCGATCCGGTGCTCGCGGACGTAGCCGACGGTGAACTCGGCGTCGCGGCGGCCGGTCTCGTCCAGGACGTGCAGCTCGTGTCCCGAGACGAGCCAGAACAGCTGCTCCCACGAGGTGTCGAAGCTGAAGGAGGCGGTGTGCAGGGCGCGCAGCGACCGCCCGCCCGCCGCCGCCACGGCCGGGGCGAAGACGTCCGCGATGTGGTTGGCGTACAGGTTCGACAGACCGCCGTGGGTCAGGACGACGCCCTTGGGGCGGCCCGTGGAACCGGAGGTGTAGATCACGTAGGCCGGGTGGCCGGACTCCGCGCGCGGCGGCCGGAAACCACCGCCGTACGCGGCGAGTTCCGCGGTCGCCTCCGCCGAGTCCAGAACGATCCGGGTGGGTCCGGCCACGGCCTCGGCGGGCAGCAGCGCGAGCGCCGCCTCCGTGGTCAGCACACACACCGGCGCCGCGTCGTCCAGCATCAGGGCGATCCGGTCGGCCGGGTAGTCCAGGTCCAGCGGCAGGTAGGCGGCGCCCGACTTCAGGACCGCCAGGATGGCCACCACCGAGGCGGCCGAACGCGGCACGGCCAGCGCCACGACCGACTCGGGTCCGGCGCCGCGCGCGGCCAGCAGCGCGGCCAGCCGGTCCGCCCGGTCGTCGAGTTCCGCGAACGTCAGCCGGTCGGGGCCCGCGACCACGGCGCAGGCGTCCGGGGTCGCGGCGGCCTGCGCGGCGAACCGGTCGGCGACCGTACCGTCCGCCACGTCGCGCGAGGGGCCCGCTTCCGCGGTACGCAGCTCCGCGCGGTCGGCGGCGGTCAGCGGCTCCAGGGTCCCCACCGGGCGGCCGGGGTCGCCCGCGACCTGGTCCAGCAGGGCGGCGAACCGCTCGGCCACCCGGGCGGCGGTCCGGGCGCCGAAGAGGTCGGGCCGGTACTCCAGGGCCAGTTCGGCCCGCTCGTCCAGGGACACGGACAGGGTGAGCGGGTAGTGCGTGCCGTCCCGGGCCTCGATGCCCGTCACCCGCACCCCGTCGGACAGCGCCGGGCGGGCGGACGGGTCCACCGGATAGTTCTCGATGACGACGAGGGTGTCGAACAGCTCGCCGCCGCCCGCCTGCTTCTGGATCAGGCGCAGGCCCAGGTGGTGGTGGGCGAGCAGGGCGTTCTGCTCGTCCCGGAACCGTCTCAGCAGGTCCGCGACGCTCTCCCACGGCCGTGCGGTGAGCCGCACCGGCACGGTGGTGATGAACAGACCGACCATCGACTCGACGCCGGGGATCTCCTCGGGCCGGCCCGCGACCGTCAGCCCGAAGACCACGTCCCGGCGGCCCGTCAGACTGCCGAGCAGCAGGCCCCAGACCGCCTGGATCACCGTACTGGGCGTGGTGCCCAGCGACCGCGCCGCCGCCGTCAGCCGGGCGGTGGCCGCCCCGGACAGCTTCACGCGGTGCACACCGGGCCGCACCGAGGTGCGGGACGGGTCGGCCGGAGCCACCAGCACGGCCTCGTCCAGCCCGGCCAGCGCGGTGCGCCAGGCGCCCTCGGCGGCCGGGACGTCCTGGGCCTTCAGCCACTTGAGGTAGTCGCGGTAGGGGCGCACGGGCTGCTGGGCCGAGGCGTCGCCGTCGCTCTCGTACAGCGCGAGGAGGTCCCCGACGAGCAGCGGCATCGACCAGCCGTCGACCAGGATGTGGTGCACGGTGACCACCAGCAGGTGGTCGTCCGGGCCCCGGCGCGCCAGCAGCAGCCGCAGCAGCGCCGGCCGGTGCAGCTCGAACCGGCGGTCCAGCTCGGCCCGTTCCACCCGGCGCACCGCGGCCTGCGAAGGGTCGGCCGACAGGTCCGCCCGGCCCAGCGCGAAGGTCACCTCGGCCGGCACGAACTGCACCGGCTGCGGCACCCCCTCGTGCCAGAAACCGGCCCGCAGGTTGGGGTGGCGGCGCAGCAGCGCCGCGCCCGCCCGCTCCATCCGGTCCGCGTCGGCGGGGCCGGCCAGCGACACGGATACCTGCACCGTGTACACGTCCGGCGCGCTCGCGTCGTAGACGGAGTGGAACAGCATGCCCTGCTGCAAGGGGGACAGCGGAAGCATGTCCTCTATTCGAGCCTGCGTCACTGCTGGGCCCTCCACATTTCTTCGAGCATGGTGATCTGGTCCTGGTCGAGATCGACCAGGTCGAGGTCCGAGGGGGTGTACCCCGCGGACGTGCCGCCGTCGGCCCAGGCGGCGAGGGCGTCCACGGCGGCCGTCCAGCCGTCCGCGAGCTGCCCCACGGTGTCCTGGGAGAGCGCTTCGCCCGCCCAGATGAAATGGGCGGTGAGTTCCGGCCCGCCGCCCCCGTCGGTGATCTCCGCGGTGATCTCCAGTACGTGGGAGAGCGGCATCGCCGGGTCGGGGCGGGCGGACAGGGCGTCCGCCTCCGGGGCCGGGCCCCAGGCGGAGCCGGCCCGGCCGGTCTGCCGGCCCAGGTAGTTCCACAGGATTTCGGCGCGGGACGCCGGGTCGAACAGCCGCGCCGTGGCCGGGTTGCTGTAGCGCAGCAGGCCGGCGCCGAGCCCGCCGTCGGGCACCGCCCGCAGCAGCTCCTTGACCTCCTTGAGCAGCGCCCCGGCGTCTGCGCGCCCGGCGGCGACCGCCGCCGGGTCGTACGCTCCCACCGGCAGCCGCAGCGGGTGGATGCTGGTCAGCCAGCCCACCGTGCGGGTGAGGTCGGCGCCCGGCAGCAGTTCCTGCTCCCGGCCGTGACCCTCCAGGTCCACCGTGAACCCGTCCGGCCGGGCCCGGCCCGAGCGGGCGGCCCAGTCGCCGACCGCCAGCACCAGCGCGCTCAGCAGGGTGTCCCCGACCGTGCCGTGGAAGGCGGCCGGGACGGCCTGGAGCAGCGGAGCCGTGCGCTCCGCGGAGATGCGTACGGACAGCCGGCGCGCGGTGGCCGCCGTGTCGGTGCCCGGGTCCAGCGGACGTCCTGCGAGCAGCGGCCCGCCGGGAGCGGCGGCCAGCCAGCGGTCGAGTTCGGCGGTGCGGCGCGGGCTCTGCGCCTCGGCCAGCAGGTGCGTGGTCCAGGCCCGCAGCGGGGTCCCGACCGGCTCCAGGGCCGGTGTCCGGCCCGCGGCGGCGGCCTCGTGGGCCGCCTGCAGGTCGGGCAGCAGGATCTGCCAGGACACCTCGTCCACCGCGAGGTGGTGGACGACGAGCAGCAGCCGGCCCGGCTCGTCCGGACCCCGGTCGAGGTGCACGGCGCGTACGAGCGCCCCCGACTCGGGATCCAGCAGGCGCCACACCCGCTCCGACTCGGCGGCCACCAGCTCGCGCAGGGCGGAGTCGGACAGGCCCGCCGCGTCCACGCCCTCCAGCACGGCGGCGGCGTCCACCGCACCCGTCGGCCGGATCTCCGCGCTCCACACCCCGGGTCGGGGCACGGTCAGCAGCTGGCGCAGCCCGTCGTGGTGGTCCAGCACGGCCTGCAGCGCGGCGGTGAGGTGCGGGCGCCGGGCCCCGGCGGGCAGCCGGACCAGCCGGGCCTGCGCGAACGAGGCGAACGGGCCGCCCCGTTCGGCCAGCCAGGCGGCCACCGGCGGCAGCGGCAGCGGGCCTGGACCCGCGTCGGCCGAACGGGCGGCAGGTGCTGCCGCGCCCTCGGGCACGGTGGCGACCGACGCCAGGGCGGCCGGGGTCGGGTGCGTGAAGATCTGCCGGGCGGAGACGGTCAGCCCGGCCTTGCGGGCCAGCCCCACCAGCCGGATGGAGACGATGCTGTCGCCGCCGAGCTCGAAGAAGTTGGCGTCGGGGCCCACCCCGGGCAGGCCCAGCACCTCGCCCATCAGGGCGCACAGGATCTGCTCGGGGGTCCCGGCGGGCACCTGGGCCGCCCGGGCGACGGGTGCGGCCGGTACGGCGACCACCGGCGCGGGCAGCGCCCGCCGGTCCAGCTTGCCGTTCGCCGACAGAGGCAGCCGCTCCAGCTCCGTGTATACGGCCGGGACCATGTACTCCGGCAGGCGGGCGGCGGCCAGGGAGCGCAGGGCGGCCGGGTCGACGGTGGCGCCGGGCGCCGGGACCACGTACGCCACCAGGCGGCGTACGCCGGGCTGGTCCTCGCGGACGGCCACCGCGGCCTGGGCCACCTCCGGCGCGCTGGTCAGGACGGCCTCGATCTCGCCGGGTTCGATGCGGAAGCCGCGCAGCTTGACCTGGTCGTCGGTACGGCCGAGGTAGTCGAGGCGGCCGTCGGCGAGGCGCCGGACGAGGTCGCCGGTGCGGTACATCCGGGCGCCGGGCGCCCCGTACGGGTCGGCGGTGAAACGCTCGGCGGTGAGGGCCGGGCGGCCGAGGTAGCCGCGGGCCAGCTGGACGCCGGCCAGGTACAGCTCGCCGGGCACCCCGACGGGCACCGGCCGCAGCCGCTCGTCGAGCACGTACACGCGGGTGTTCCACACCGGCAGGCCGATCGAGGCCGAGGCCCGTCCCTCGGCGGCGGTGCGTGCGGTGCAGGTGCCGGAGGTGACGTCGACGGCCGCCTCCGTGGGGCCGTAGAGGTTCTCCAGTGCCACCGGGGCGCCTCCGGCCGAGGCATGGAAGCGGGTGACCAGCTCGCTCGGCAGGGCCTCGCCGCTGCACACGACCAGGCGCAGCGTGGGGCAGTGCGCGATCTCGGTCTCGCCGAGGAAGGCGGCGAGCATGGAGGGGACGAAGTGCAGGACGGAGACGCGCTGTTCGCGGATCAGCTCGGCGAGGTACAGCGGGTCCTTGTGCCCGTCAGGACGGGCGATCACCAGCGGGACGCCCTCGGCGAGCGGCCAGAAGAACTCCCACACCGACACGTCGAAGCTCGCCGGGGTCTTCTGCAGCACCCGGTCTCCCGGGCGCAGGGTGTAGGCGCCCTGCATCCACTTCAGCCGGTTGAGGATCGCCTCGTGCTCGACCAGCACGCCCTTGGGCTTGCCGCTGGAGCCGGAGGTGAAGATCACGTAGGCGGGGTGGCGGGGCAGCAGGGGCGCACGCCGCTCCGCCTCGGCCAGGTCCGAGCCGTCCAGCTCGGCCAGCCGGGACCGGACGCCGGGGGAGTCCAACAGGAGCCGCTCCCGGCCGGCTTCGGGAGACAGCAAGGTTCCCGACAGTGTGTCGGTAAGTATCAGGACGGGCTCGGCGGTCCGGGTCATGTACGCGAGGCGCTCGGTCGGCAGGCCGAGGTCGAGCGGCAGGTAGGCGCCGCCGGCCCGGACGACCGCGTGCAGGGCGACCACCAGGTCGAAGGAGCGGGGCAGGGCCACGGCCACGACCGATTCCGGGCCGACCCCGTAGCCGATCAGCAGCCGCGCCAGCCGGTTGACCCGCTCCTCGAAGCCGGCCCGCGAGAGCTCACCGCCCTCGAAGACCAGTGCGGGGCAGGTCTCCTCCTTCGCGCCCGCCGCCACCAGGGCGGCCAGCGTCCGCGGTCCGCCCAGGGCGCGGTCGGTGTCGTTCCAGCCGCGCAGCGCGAGCTCCCGCTCCGCCGGGTCCAGCAGCTCGACCGCCGAGACCGGCCGGTCCGGTGCCTCCACGACCGCGTCCAGCATCAACAGAAGCTGCCGGGAGAGCAGTTCGACGGTCGCACGGTCGAAGAGGTCGGTCGCGAAGCGGATGCCGCCCGCGATCGCCCCGTGCTCCTGGGAGGCCCCGAAGGCGATCTCCAGGTCGAACTTGGCGCCACCGGTCTCCACGGTGAACTCCTGCGCCGGCAGCCCGAACAGCTCGGGAACCACGCTGTCCGTGGAGTGGTGGGTCACCATCGTCTGGAACAGCGGACTGCGCGAACCGGACCGTTCCGGATCCACCGCCTCGACCACCGCCTCCAGCGGCAGATCGGCATGGGCGAAGGCCGCCAGCCCGGTGTCCCGCACCCGCGCCACCAGCTCGGCGAAGCTCGGGTCCCCGGACAGATCGGCGCGCAGCACCAGCGTGTTCAGGAAGAAGCCGACGAGCCCGTCGAGCTCCTCGCCCTCCCGCGCCGAGACCGGACTGCCCAGCGGGATGTCCACGCCCGCGCCCAGCCGGTGCAGCAGCGCCGCGACGGCCGCGTGCGCCACCATGAACAGCGTCGCCCCGCCCTCCCGGGCGATCCGCGCCAGCCCCGCGCCGGTCCGCGCCGGGACCTCGAAGGTCACCACGTCCCCCTCGTACGAGGGGACCGCCGGCCGCGGCCGGTCGGCGGGCAGCGCCAGCTCCGCGGGGGCGCCGGCCAGTGCCTGCCGCCAGTACGCGGCCTGCCGGCCCGCCACCGACTCCGGGTCGCCGGTGTCGCCGAGCAACTCCCGCTGCCACAGCGTGAAGTCGGCGTACTGCACCGGCAGCGCGGCGAAATCGGGCTCCGCGCCCGCCGACCGGGCCGCGTACGCCCGGTCCAGGTCCGCCAGCAGGGGGCCGGCCGAACCCTCGTCCGTGGCGATGTGGTGCACCAGCACCACCAGCAGGTGGTCGTCGGGCGCGGCCCGCAGCAGCGTGACCCGCACCGGCGGCTCGGCGGCCAGGTCGAAGACGTGCCCGCCGGCGCGGACCGCCTCCTCCTCCAGCCGGTCCGCCGCCACCTCGCGCACGGTCAGCGCCACACCGGCCCGCTCGGCCGGCAGGACCACCTGGTACGGCTCGTCCTCCTGCTCACGGAACACCGTCCGCAGGCTTTCGTGGCGGGTGACCAGATCGCGCACCGCCGCCTCCAGCGCCCCGGCGTCCACCGGTCCGCGCAGCCGCACCGCGAGCGGCACGTTGTAGGTGGTGCCCGGACCGCGCACGCTGTCCAGCAGCCACAGCCTGCGCTGCGCGAAGGACAGCGGCAGCCGCTCGGGCCGCGGGGCGGCCGCCGCGAGGCGCAGGCGACCCGCGCCGGTGCGCTCCGAGAGGAGGGCGGACAGCGCGGCGACCGTCCGCGTCTCGAACAGGTCGCGGATGGCACAGTCCACGTCCAGAGCGGCCCGGAAGCGTCCCACCGCGCGGGCGGCGAGCAGCGAGTGGCCGCCGAGGGCGAAGAAGTCGTCCTCCACACCGACCGAGTCCAGGCCCAGTACGTCGGCCAGGATCCCCGCGAGGATCTCCTCGCGGGCGTCGCGCGGCGCCCGGGAGGCACCCGCGACCGGCGCGGCGGGCGCGGGCAGCGCACGCCGGTCCAGCTTGCCGTTGGCCGTCGTCGGGAGCACCGCGAGCGGCACCACCACGGCCGGGACCATGTACTCGGGCAGGCGGGCGGCGGCCAGGGCGCGCAGCGCGGCCGGGTCGGCGGTGGCACCGGGCACGGGGACGGCGTAGGCGACGAGGCGCCGCACACCGGGCTGGTCCTCGCGGACGACGACGGCGGCCTGGGCGATGCCCGGGGAGCCGCTGAGCGCGGCCTCGATCTCGCCGGGTTCGATGCGGAAGCCGCGCAGCTTGACCTGGTCGTCGGTACGGCCGAGGTAGTCGAGCTTCCCGTTCCGGCTCCACCGCACCAGGTCGCCGGTGCGGTACATCCGGGCGCCGGGCGCCCCGTACGGGTCGGCCACGAACCGCTCACCGGTCAGCGCGGGGCGGCCGAGGTAGCCGCGGCCCAGCTGGACGCCGGCCAGGTACAGCTCGCCGGGCACCCCGACGGGCACCGGCCGCAGCCGGGCGTCCAGGACGTACACCCGGGTGTTCCACACGGGGCTGCCGATGGAGGCGGAGGCGGTACCCGGCCCCGCTCCGGCCGCCGGGCAGTCCGCGGCGGTGACGTCGACGGCCGCCTCGGTGGGGCCGTACAGGTTCACCAGTCGGGTCGGGCCACCAGGAGCGGAGGCGTGGAAACGGGTGACGAGCTCGCCCGGCAGCGCCTCGCCGCTGCACACCACCAGGCGCAGGGACGGGCAGTCGGCGATCTCGGCCTCACCCAGGAAGGCGGCGAGCATGGACGGGACGAAGTGCAGGACGGAGACGCGCTGTTCGCGGATCAGCTCGGCCAGGTAGCGCGGGTCCTTGTGGCCCTCGGGGCGGGCGATGACCAGCGGGACGCCCTCGGCGAGCGGCCAGAAGAACTCCCACACCGACACGTCGAAGCTCGCCGGGGTCTTCTGCAGCACCCGGTCTCCCGGGCGCAGGGTGTAGGCGCCCTGCATCCACTTCAGCCGGTTGACGATCGCCTCGTGCTCGACCAGCACGCCCTTGGGCTTGCCGCTGGAGCCGGAGGTGAAGATCACGTAGGCGGGGTGGCGGGGCAGCAGGGGCGCGCGCCGCTCCGCGTCCCCGACCGGACCGCCCGGCAGCGCGGCGAGCTCGGCCGCCCGTTCCGGCGCGTCCAGGACGAGGATCTCGGTGTCGGGCAGCTCCGGCAGCGCGCCCAGCGAGGGCAGATCCGTCAGCAGGCAGACCGGCGCGGCCGTTTCCGCCATGTAGGCGAGGCGCTCGGTCGGCAGGCCGAGGTCGAGCGGCAGGTAGGCGCCGCCGGCCCGGACGACCGCGTGCAGGGCGACCACCAGGTCGAAGGAGCGCGGCAGGGCCACGGCCACCACCGACTCGGGGCCGACCCCGTAGCCGATCAGCAGCCGCGCCAGCCGGTTCACCCGCTCCTCGAAGCCGGCCCGCGACAGCTCGCGCCCCTCGAAGACGAGGGCCGTGGCCAGCGGATCGTGCCGGGAGCCGGCCGCGGCCAGCGAGTCCAGGGTCTGCGGCGCCACCGGCCGGGCGGTGTCGTTCCACCCCTCCAGCACCTGGGCGCGCTCGGCGGGCTCCAGCAGCTCCAGCTCGGCCAGCGGCACCTCCGGGGCCGCCGCGGCCGCCCCGAGCAGCCGCAGCAGCCGGGCCACCAGGGACCGTACGGTCTCCGCGTCGAACAGGTCGGTCGCGTACCGCACTCCGCAGGTCATCGCGGCGGGGGAGCCGCCCGTACCCGGCGTGCGGCCGAAGAGGATCTCCAGGTCGAACTTGGCGTTCCCGGACGTGACCGGGAACTCCTCGGCGGGCAGGGAGCCGAGGGCGCGCAGCGGCTCGGCGCCGCCGTCCTCGTAGGCCACCATCGTCTGGAACAGCGGGTGCCGCGACAGCGAGCGCTCCGGGTTGACCGCCTCGACGACCGCGTCGAAGGGCAGGTCCGCGTGCGCGAGGGCGGCCGCTCCGAAGGCGGCCGTACGGCGCAGCAGTTCGGCGAAGGACGGCTCGCCCGCCAGATCGGCCCGGACGACCAGGGTGTTCACGAAGAACCCGACCAGTCCGTCCAGGGCCTCCTCGCCGCGCCCAGCCACCGGACTGCCCAGCGGGATGTCCTCACCCGCGCCGAGCCGGTGCAGCAGGGCCGCGACGGCGGCGGCCACCACCGTGTACATCGTGGTGCCGCGCTCCCCGGCCAGCGACTCCAGCGCGGCCACCAGGTCCTGCGGCAGCGCCGCGGTCACGGTCCGGCCCTCGTGCGTGGGGCGGGCCGGGCGCGGGCGGTCGACCGGCAGGGTCAGCTCCTGCGGCAACCCTGCCAGGGCCTCCCGCCAGAACTCCGCCTGTCCGTGCGCCACCGACCCGGCAGCGGCGGGGTCGCCCAGCAGCTCGCGCTGCCAGAGCGCGTAGTCCGCGTACTGGACCGCGGGCGGCGCGGTTTCCGGGACCCGGCCCGCGCACCGGGCCGCGTAGGCGGCGGTCAGATCGGCCAGCAGCGGTCCGGCCGACCACTCGTCACCGGCGATATGGTGCAGCAGCAGGAGCAGCACCTGGTCGTCGGCGGCGGTGCGCAGTACGGTCACCCGCAGCGGCGTCCCGGTCTCCAGGTCGAAGGCGTGCCCGGCCGCCGCGTCGAGGCTCCCGCCCAGATCGGCCGGTTCGACGTCGGCCACCGCGAAGGGCACGACCGCCTCCGAGGGCTCCAGCACCCGCTGGTACGGGCCCTCGGCATCCTCCGCGAACACGGTGCGCAGCGCCTCGTGCCGCGCCGTCACCTCGTGCACGGCCGCCTCCAGCGCCGCCGTGTCCAGCTCCCCGCGCAGCCGCAGGGCCAGCGGGATGTTGTACGTCGCGTTCGGCCCGTCCATCCGGTGCAGGAACCACAGCCGGGCCTGGGCGTACGACAGCGGCAGCCGCTCCGGGCGCGGACCGGCCACCAAGGCCGGGCGGACCGCCGCGCGGCGGCCGGCCAGCCGCTCCGCGAGCGCCGCGACCGTGCGCAGCTCGAACACGTCCCGCACCGAGCACTCGGTGCCCAGGGCCGTCCGGATCCGGGCCACCACGCGGGTGGCCAGCAGGGAATGCCCGCCGAGCCGGAAGAAGTCCTCGTCGGCGCCGACCGAGGGGATGGACAGCACCTGGGCGAAGACCTCGGCGATCCGCTCCTCGGCGGCCCCGCGCGGGGCGCGCCCGGAGGTGCCGGCCGTCGCGACCGGAACCGGCAGCGCCGCCTTGTCGAGCTTGCCGTTCACGTTCGTCGGCAGCACCGGCAGCACCATCACGGCGGCCGGTACCAGGTGTTCGGGCAACCGCTCGGCCAGCTCCGCCCGCAGCCGGACCGGATCGGCCGGCCCCGTGACGTAGCCGACGAGACGCGGCAGGCCCGGGGTGTCCTCCCGGACCACCACGGCGGCCGAGGTCACCCCGTCCAAGGCCGCGAGTCCGGCCTCCACCTCGGCGGGCTCCACCCGGAAGCCCCGGATCTTGACCTGGTCGTCGACCCGGCCGAGGAACTCCAGCAGGCCGTCGGCCCGCCACCGTACGAGGTCGCCCGTACGGTACATCCGGGCGCCCGGAGAGCCGAACGGATCTGCGACGAAACGTTCCGCCGTGAGGGCGGACCGGCCCAGGTAGCCGCGGGCGCCCTGCTCGCCCGCCAGGTACAGCTCACCCGGCACGCCCACGGGCACCGGCCGCAGCCGGCCGTCCAGCACGTGCGCCCGGCTGTTGTCGAGCGGCCGGCCCACCACCGGCGAGACGCAGTCGCCCACCCGGGCCACCAGGGCGTCCACCGTGAACTCGGTGGGCCCGTAGTAGTTGACGACCTCCACCCCCGGGACGGCGCGCAGCTCCTCCCACAGCGCGGGCGGCACCGCCTCGCCGCCCAGCAGGAACAGCGGCGGCCGCCACTCGCCCGCCAGCAGCCCGGCGTCGACCAGCTGCCGGCCGTACGAGGGGGTGACGTCGAGCGTGTCGATCCGTTCCGCCCGCACGTACGCCACGACCGCGTCCGCGTCCCGGCGCCCGTACTCGTCCAGGACGTGCAGCTCGTGCCCGGCCACCAGCCACAGCAGCTGCTCCCACGAGGAGTCGAAGGAGAAGGAGGCGGTGTGCAGCGCCCGCACCCGGCGCCCGAGCCGCTCGGCGACCGGCAGGTACAGCTCCCGCTCGTGGTCGCGGAAGAGCCGGGTCAGACCGGCGTGCCGGAGCACGACGCCCTTCGGGCGGCCGGTGGAACCGGAGGTGTAGATGACGTACGCGGCGTGCTCGGGGTCCACGGCCACATCGGCCCCGGGCACGGCCGCCGCCAGCCGCTCCACGGTCGCGGGGTCGTCCAGCACCACCAGGTCCACGCCGGGCAGCCGGTCCGCGACCGCCTGGGTGGTCACCGCGCACACGGGCCCGGCGTCGCCGAGCATGAACGCGATCCGCTCGGCCGGGTGGTCCAGGTCCAGCGGCAGGTAGGCGCCGCCCGCCTTCAGGACGGCGAGCGTGGCCACCACGGTGTCGGCGGAGCGCGGGACGGCCAGGGCCACCACGGTGTCCGGGCCGACGCCGCGCTCGGCCAGCACGGTCGCCAGCCGGCCCGCGCGGTCCTCCAGTTCGGCGAAGGTGAGGCGCTGCTCCCCGGCGACCACGGCCACCGCGTCGGGAGCCGCGGCCGCCCGGGCCGCGAACACCTCCGTCACCGCACCCGGCTCCACCGGCCGGTCCGTGTCGTTCCAGCGGGCCAGCCGGGCCCGCTCGGCCTCGTCCCGCAGCTCCCACCAGGACACCGGGTCCGCCGGAGCCGCGACCGCCGCGGCGAGCGCGCGCAGCAGCCGCCGGACGAAGGTCTCCACGGTCACGCGGTCGAACAGCGCGGTCGCGAAGAAGACCTCCAGTTCGAGGTCCTCGCTGTGGGCCGCGTCCGAGAAGGTGATGTCGAGGTCGAACTTGGTGACCCCGGGATCCACCCGGTCCACCCGGGCCGGGTGCCCGAACAGGTTCGCCACGTCCCGGGTCACCGTGCTGTGCGAGACCATCGTCTGGAACAGCGGGTGGCGGGAGAGCGAGCGCTGCGGGTTGACCTCCTCCACGACCGTGTCGAAGGGCAGGTCGGCGTGGTCGAGCGCGGCCAGGTCGGCCGTGCGCACCCGGTCCAGCAGGTCCCTGAAGGACGGGTCGCCGGACAGGTCGGTACGCAGCACCACCGTGTTGACGAAGAAGCCGACGAGCCCGTCGAGCGCGCTGTCGCTCCGCCCGGCGACCGGGCTGCCGAGCACGATGTCCCCGCCCGCGCCGAGCCGGTGCAGCACCGCGGCCACCGCCGCGTGCACCACCATGAACACGCTGGTGCCGGTTTCGCGGGCCAGCGAGCGCACCGCGGCCGCCAGTTCACGCGGCACCGCCTTGAAGACCATGGCCCCGGCCGGGTCGGCCACGGCCGGGCGCGGCCGGTCGGCCGGCAGCCCGGCCTCCGGCGGCAGCTCCGCCAGGGCCCCGCGCCAGTACGCCGCCTGCGTGGCGGCGAGCGAACCGTCGGTCCGCGTCCCGCCCAGCAGCTCCCGCTGCCAGAGCGCGAAGTCGGCGTACTGCACGGCCGGAACCCCGAGCTCCGGGTCCTCGCCGGCGCACCGGGCCGCGTACGCCCGCTCCAGGTCGCGCAGGAACGGCCCCATCGACCACTCGTCGCTCGCGATGTGGTGCAGCAGGACCACCAGGGCGTGCTCCCCGCGCGCCTCGTCGCGCACCAGCGTCACCCGCAGCGGGGCCTCCCCGGCCAGGTCGAAGAGATGCCCCAGCGCGTCCCGCACCGCGGCCTCGAACCCGTCGGCGGCCACGTCCTGGACGTGCAGCCGCACCCCGGCCGCGGCCAGGTCCAGCACCCGCTGGTACGGCTCCCCGTCCCGCTCCCCGAAGACGGTGCGCAGGGTCTCGTGACGGCCCGCCACGTCCCGCAGGGCCGCGTCCAGGGCGTCCGCGTCCAGCGCCGTGTCGAACCGCACCACGAACGGGATGTTGTAGGTGGCGCTCGCGCCCTCCACCTGGTGCACGAACCACAGGCGCTGCTGCGCGTACGAGAGCGGCAGCGGGTCGGGGCGCGGACCCGCGACGGGCGCCGGCCGGGCGGCGGCCGTGCGTCCGGCCAGCAGCGCGGCGAGCGCGGCCACCGTGCGCGCCTCGAAGACGTCCCGGATCCCGCACTCGGTGCCCAGGGCGGTACGCACCCGGGCGATCACCCGCGCGGCGAGCAGCGAGTGCCCGCCGAGGGTGAAGAAGTCGTCGTCGGGGCCCACGGTTTCCAGGCCGAGCACGTCGGCGAAGACCCCGCAGAGGATCTCCTCGCGGGCGCCGCGCGGGGCACGCGCCCCGGAGCCCGCCAGCGCCGCCAGGTCGGGCGCGGGCAGGGAACGGCGGTCGATCTTGCCGTTGGCGGTCAGCGGGAAGGCGTCGAGGACGACCACGGCGGACGGCACCATGTACTCGGGCAGCCGCTCGGCCAGCGCCCGGCGCAGGCCCGCCGCGTCAGGGGCGGGGCCCTGGGCGGCCGGGGTGACGTAGCCGACGAGGTGCGGGAAGCCGGGCAGGTCCTCGCGGACCAGGGCCACGGCCCGGTCCACGCCCTCACCGGCGGTCAGCGCGCTCTCGATCTCGCCGGGTTCGATGCGGAAGCCGCGCAGCTTGACCTGGTCGTCGACGCGGCCGAGGAAGGCGATCCGGCCGTCCGCGTGACGGCGTACGAGGTCGCCGGTGCGGTACATCCGGCTTCCGGCGGGCCCGTACGGGTCGGCGATGAAACGTTCCGCCGAGAGCGCGGGGCGGCCGAGGTAACCGCGGGCCAGCTGGTCCCCGGCGAGGTACAGCTCCCCGGGACGGCCGACGCCGACCGGGCGCAGGGCCCCGTCGAGGACATGGGCGCGGGTGTTCCAGAACGGCACCCCGATGTCCGGAACCCCGGTGTGCCCGGGGTCGAGCCGGCGGGAGGTCGCCCAGACGGTGACCTCGGTGGGGCCGTACACGTTGGTGACCGTACGGGCCGTGCGCGCGAGGCGTTCGGCGAGCGCGGCGGGCAGCGCCTCCCCGCCGACGAGCACCCGGGTGCCGCCGAGCGAGGCCGGGCGGCCGTCCTCCAGCAGGGCGTGCCACAGCGACGGCGTGGCCTGCATGACGGAGGGGCGGTGGGCGTCGACGAGCGTGGCGAGCGCGGCCGGGTCCCGTACGGTGTCGCGGTCGGCCAGGACCACCGTGGCGCCGCTGATCAGCGGGGTGTGGATCTCCAGGGCGGCGATGTCGAAGGAGATCGTGGTGACCGCGACGAGCCGCTGACCGGGGGCCAGTTCGAGCTCGTGGGCCTGCATGCGCAGGAAGTTGGCCAGGGCCGCGTGCGGGACGACGACCCCTTTGGGGCGGCCCGTGGACCCGGAGGTGTAGATCACGTACGCGGGGTGGTCACCGGTCAGCGGCGCGGTCCGGTCGGTGTCCACGGGCGCGTCGGAGGCGGCGTCGGCGAGTTCGGTGAGGGTGTCGGGGGCGTCGAGGACGACGGTTTCGACCCCGTCCACGACCGGGGCGGCGGCCGCGCAGTCCAGGGTGGTCAGGACGCACAGCGGGCGGGCGTCCCCGACCATGAACTCCAGCCGGTCGGCCGGGTAGTCGAGGTCGAGCGGCAGGTAGGCGGCGCCCGCCTTGAGCACGGCGAGCAGGGCCGCCACGAGGTCGGCGGTACGCGGCAGCGCGAGGCCGACGACGCTCTCCGGGCCGGCGCCACGGCCGATGAGCAGCCGGGCGAGCCGGTTGGCGCGCTCCTCCAGGGCGGCGTAGTCCAGGGTGTCGGCGCCCGCGATCACGGCGGGGACCTCGGGGTGCCGCCGGGCGGCGTGCTCGAAGGCGTCGACGACGGTGCCGGCCGGTACCGGATGGCCGGTGTCGTTCCAGTCGGGCAGCAGGGCGTCACGGGCGGCCGGCCCGAGCAGGTCCGGGCGCCCGACGGGTGCCTGCGGCCCGGCCGCGGCGGCCTCGTGCAGGAAGTGCGCGAACTCCGCGCGGCGCGCGGCCAGCGTCCCGGCGTCGTACGCCTGCGGGTTGGCGTCCAGCTCGAAGCGGATCCGGCCCTCGGCCGCGTCGTGGTAGACGCCGAGGGTGAGGTCGTCCACCGGGCCGGCGGCCACGTTGTGCACGGAGCCGGCCGATCCGGCGAAGTCGAGGGAGTTGTCGAAGGCCTTGATGTTGACCACGGGACCCAGCAGGCCCTGTTCGCGGCCGGACAGCCCGAGGTCGCGGCGGATGTCCTCGGCGCGGTAGCGCTGGTGGCGGCGCAGGTCGCGGACGTCGGCCGCGACCGCGGCGACCAGCTCCGCCAGGGGGGTCTGCGGGCGCACGGCGACGCGCAGCGGCAGCACGTTGACGACCATGGACGGCACCTTGAGGGCCGCCGAGCCGAGCCGCGCCATGGCGGGCACGGACAGCAGCACGTCCCGGCTCCCGGTGGCCCGGTGCAGGTACGCGGCGAACGCGGCGGTCAGCACGTCGGCCCAACTGGCTTTGGCGGCACGGGCGATGGCGAGCAGCCCCGCCGTCTCCGGCTGGGTCAGAGTGGCGCCGTCGCGCAGGAACGCGTGCGCCGCGGGGAAGCGGGCGCCGCTGAGCGGCTCCGGCTCGGGGTGGTCCGCGAGCCGCTCCAGCCAGTAGGCGCGGTCCTCGGCGAACCGCGGGGAGGCGCGGTAGGCGTGTTCCTCGGCGAGGACCACCTCCAGCCCGCCGAACGGGGTGGGGGACGGCTCCTCGCCCCCGGCGAGAGCCGTGTAGATCTCGGCGGTGCGGCGCGAGAGCAGGGAGAACCCGAAGGCGTCCAGCACGATGTGATGGGCCCGCTGGTACCAGAGGGTGCGGTCCGGGCCGACCCTGTGCAGCGTGAACACGTACAGGGAGTCCCGGACCGGGTCGACGGGGCGCGCCATGTCGGCGCGCATGAGGGACAGCGCGGTGCCGTACGGGTCGTCCTGGCCGGTGTGGTCGAGTACGGCGACCGGCGGTCCGGCGGCGGGACCGCTCCAGGCGACCTGGTACGGCTCGCCGTCGGGGCCCTCCGCGAAGCGCGCCGTGAGCGCCTCGCTCTCGGCGACCGTCTGCCGCAGCGCCGCCACGAACAGACCGGCGTCCAGCGGGCCGTCGATCTCGACGTACTGGCCGACGTTGTAGACCGGGGAGTCGGGGTCGAGCCGCTGGCCGTACCAGACACCGGTCTGGGCCCCGGTGAGGGGGAGGCGCTGGGAGGGACGCTCGGTCATGGACATCGTGCTCCAGGTTCGCTGCGGGTCCCCGTCCGGTGGCGGGACCGGCGGGGTGAGGTCGACGGGATGCGGGGGCCTGCGGGGGCGGGCGAGGTGGGCCCGTCAGGCGGCAGGGGCGGCGGGCTTCAGGCCGGCGGTGTCGGTGTCGGTGTCGGGGCCGGGCCGGTCGTCGCCGTGTCCGTCCCCCTCCTCCCGCTCCTCGCGGGGGAGGGTGGCCCTGCGGAGGCCGGGTACGGCGACCGCCACGGCGAGGGCGGCCACGGCGCAGACCGCGCCGTTGACGACGGCCGCGCCACCGGGGCTGAACCAGCGGGCGAGGGCGGCGACCTCGACGTCGCCGACGACGCCTCCGGTGGTGCCCTGCGTGGTGATGACGCTGACGATGCGGCCGCGCAGCCGGTTCGGGGTGCTGTGCTGGACGAGGGCGTACTCGAGGATCTCGTACACCGTTCCGGCGGCGCCGCCCACGGCGAGCAGGGCGAACGCGACCCAGATGTTGCCGCTGAGGCCGAAGCCCACGGCGGACAGACCGCCCGTGAACGCCGCGATGATCAGCAGCCGGCCGGGCCGGGCGGCCCGGGTCAGCCACCCGCTCGTGGCGGAGACGGCGACCGCGCCGACGGCGGGGGCGGTGTAGAGGAGGCCCAGCATGACCTCACCGCCGTGGAACTGCCGGTCGACCATCTCCGGGAAGAGGACGACCGGGAGGTTGAAGAGGGCCATCACGCCGCCGAGCACGAGCAGGCCGCCGACGACGCGGTTGCGCACCGCGTACGTGAAGGCGACCAGCAGCGATCCGCTGTCGGCGCCGTACTCCTCTTCGTCGTCCTCCTCGTCCTTGACCGGGGGCAGGGGCCGGATCCGGGAGATCAGCAGGGTGGTGACGGCCGTGGTGACAGCGGTGAAGGCGAAGACCGGGCCGGGTCCCCACAGGGCGAGCAGTACGCCGCCCAGGAAGGGCGCGCTGATGGAGCCGATCTCACCGGTCAGCGAGATCAGGGCGCCCGCGGCCGGGAGTTGGTCGGGGCGCACGAGCGTCGGGGCGACGGCCATCAGGGCCGTCACGCTGACACCCGTGGCCAGGCCGTCCCAGGCGACGCACACGTAGATGCCCCACAGGGTCGGGTCCGGCAGCATCGCGTTCACGGCGAGTCCGGCGAAGGCGAGGGCGGCGGCGCCGCGGGCCCACACGATCAGGCGCCGGCGGTCGGTCCGGTCGGCCATGACGCCGCCCCAGAGCGAGCCGAGCAGCACGGTGATGCTCATGATCATGCTGGCTGCGGCGACGTCGAAGGTCGAGCGCGTCAGTCCGTACACCTGGGCGGACAGGGCCACCGTCGCCATGCCGAGACCGAACAGGGACACCACGCGGGCGATGAAGATGGCGCGGAAGTCCCTGCTGGTGCGCAGGGGTTCGATGTCTATGACGAAGTCACGCAGAGGCACGGCAGGCTCCGGGGCGGGCAGGTGTGGGGGGAGGGGGGATCAGGGGGCGGGCGTGAGCAGCTCGGCCCACTGGCGCAGGGTCGGCCGTTCGGCGAGGTCCACGAAGCTGATGCGGGCGCCTTCGGCCCGCCACTTCTCGACGAGCGACATCAGCCGGATGGAGTCGAGTCCCTGGTCCAGCAGGTCCTCCTCCAGGGAGACGTCGGAGGGCTCCGTGTAGAGCACGTCGGCGACGTCGCGGACCAGCCGGTCGAGCGTGAAGGACGGGGAAGCGGACATGGAGGGGCTCTCTCCTCGGGGGTGGGTGGAAAGACGGCTGCATTTTCAGCATTCCATTAGGTAAGGCTTACCTAACTAAACGCGAAGGTGCACGTCAAGCCGGGCCCGGCGAACGTCCGGCTGTCGCTTCGATGAACTGGCCTCTGGGTGTGATGTGTTGGACCGGGAGGCGGAATTGCGACTCAATTTAGGGAAGGCTAACCTAAGTTTGTGATTACTGCCGCCACCCCCCGTCCCCCGCTCGTCGGCGCGGACGGCCCCCCGCCGCTGGTCCGCCGGGCGCGTGTGCACGACGCCCCCGCCCTGCACGCCCTCTCGCTGGCCTTCATCCGCTCCGGTGCCCTGCGGCCGCGCAGCATCGACCACTACCTGGCGCACGCCGGGGAGTTCCTTCTCGCGACCGGCCGCGGCCGCACCTCGGTCCTGGGCTGTCTCGCCCTGAGCGACGAGGGTGAGGGGGCTGCCGTGCTCTACAACTTCTGCGTCGCCCGGGGGAACCAGGGGCAGGGGCTGGGCGCCGCACTGCTGCGCGCCGCGCTCGCCGACGCCACAAGCCGCCTCGTACGCGAGGTCTTCACGGCGACCACGGGGGGCGCAGCCTTTTTCCGCCGGCACGGGTTCGTACCGGCCGGACCAGGACGGGCGCCCGCGGCCTGGGCGGGGGCGCTGGACCCCGCACGCGGCTCGGAGGTGCTCTCCCGGAGGCTGTGAAACCGTACGGTCCGCACGTGACCGGGGCCGGATCGGAGCACGTGCTCCGATCCGGCCCCGCCCGTGGGACCGCGGGGCCGGGCGGCCCCCGGGATCAGCTCCTGGCGACGAGGCTGGCGGGCCGTATGTCGGTCCAGTGCGTCTCCGTGTACGCGGCGCAGCCCTCCCGGCTGTCCTCGCCGTGCACGACGGTCCAGCCCGCGGGCACCTCCGCGAAGGCGGGCCAGAGCGAGTGCTGGTTCTCGGCGTTCACGAGCACGAAGTAGCGGGCGTCGTCGTCCTCGAAGGGGTTGGTGGCCATGGTGTCTCTCCTTGGGTGATGACCGGGACGGTCGGTTCGGGGATGGGATCAGTGGTGGACGGGGGAGGCCTGCAGGGAGGCGACCGGTACGTCGGGGGCGCGGCAGAGCGCCGCCAGGTCCCCGGTGAACAGGCCGGCGAACCGGGCCGGTTCGGCCTCCTCGTAGAGCGCCGGGTTCGCGTCGAAGTCCAGGCGCAGCCGCCCGTAGGGGTCCGCCGCGGCGGACACCGACAGGTCGTCGACCGGCCCCGAGGCGAGGCTGACGACCCGGCCGCGGATTCCGCCGAAGTCCAGCTCCGTCTCGAACGGCCGCAGGTTGACCAGCGGCCCGGGGACACGGCCGCCCGCGTACTCCGGCCACAGCTCGCGCGCCAGTTCCTCGCCGCGCAGCCGCTGGTGACGGCGGAGCAGGGTCAGCTCACCGGCCGCCACGCGCAGCAGCGACCGGAAGGTGTCCGCCCCCCGGACCGGCAGCCGCACCGGCAGGACGTTCACCGCCGTCGCGGGCACCCGTAGCGTCCCCGGGCCGGTCCGCGCCGTCACGTACACGGCGAGCACCGCCTCGCGCGCGCCGGCCTGCGCGGTCACCTGCACCGCCGTCGCGGCGAGCACGACCTCGGCCCAGGTGACGCGCGCGGCGCGGGCGACCGCGCGGACGGCCGCGCCGTCCGCCGCGCCGAGGTGCACGGTGTGCCGCCGCGGGGTGTCCTGGGCCGGTGCCACCCGCCCGGCGGGGGACACGGGCGCGGGGCGGTCGGAGTACCGCCCCGTCCAGTACCGCCGGTCCGCGGCCTGCGCCGCCGAGCCGGTGTAGGCGCGGTCCGCGTCGGCCAGTACGGAGACCGGCGCGAACGGGGTCGGGCCGGGCGGGAGGCCGTGCACCAGGGCCGTGTAGACCTCGGCGATCCGCCGGCTCAGCAGCGCCACTCCGTACCCGTCGACCGCCAGCAGGTGGAAGTACTGCACCAGCAGATGGTGTTCGGGGCCGACCGTGACGAGCAGGGCGCCGGTGAGGTCGGGTGGGATGCCGGTGCCCACCGGGGCGGTGAGCAGCTCGGGCCGGGGCGGGCAGGCGAGCTGGCCGCGTACCAGACCGACGGCGGCGCCCACCGGGTCGGCCGCCGCGGAGGTGTCCAGGCGCGGCAGGCCGCCCCGGGTCATCAGCCGCGAGCGGAGCCAGGGAGCCTCGTCGAGGGTGCGGAGCACGGCCTCGTCGAGCGCCGCCGTGTCGAGCGGGCCCACGAGTTCGATGTACTGGCCCACGTTGTGGCCGGCGTACGAGGGATCCGCGTTCTGCGCCGCCAGGATGTGGGCCTGCGCCGCCGTGAGTCCGGCCGGCCCGGCCGCCGCCGGGGGATCGGTGCGCGGCACGGCCGCTCAGCCCCGGTGGGCGGGGACGCCCTCGGCGGCGGCCGCCGCCCTGGTCGCCAGCGCGGCCCGCACCTCGCGCTCGGCGACGCGCAGGAGCAGGGAGTCGCAGATCTCGCCCGAGCGCACGGCGAGCGTGGACAGCAGGGAGGCGGTGATGCCGTGGGTGTGTTCGGCGGCGGCGCCCTGGACGTAGATGCCGGCCCGGACGCGGTCGGTGGTCTCCACCCGGTGGTCGCGGCCCACGCGCAGCCTGCCCTGCCCGTCCGTGAGGCACTCCCCGGCCAGGTCGCCGAGCAGCTCGGCCGGCTCGGTGGGCCGGTACCCGGTGGCCAGCACCACCGCGTCGCAGTCGAGGGTGAGGGCCTCTCCCGTGGTGAGGGAACGCACCACGGCCCGGGCCCCGTCGGGGAGTTCCTCCACGGTGGTCAGGGCGGTCGCGTTCAGGATGCGCAGCCGTTCGGTGCCGGCGACCTTCTCCTGGTAGACGGTCCGGTACAGCTGCTCGATCAGATCACCGTCCACCACCGCGTAGTTGGTGTTGGCGTGGTAGCCGATGAGCTGCTGCTTGACCTCCTCCGGGGCGCTGAAGAACTCGTCGACGGCGGCCGGGTCGAAGATCCGGTTGGCGAACGGGCTGTCGTCGGCCGGGCTGTACCCGTACCGGGTGAACACGGCGCAGACCTCGGCGTCCGGGAAGGTGCGGTGCAGGTGGTCGGCGGTCTCGGCGGCGGACTGGCCGGCGCCGACGACGACGAACCGGCGATGGGGACGGACCGTCAGTTCCGGTGCGCGGTGCAGCAGGTCGCGGTTGTGCCAGATGTGCGGGCCGGTGCTGATCCCGTCCGGGACGCGGGGGCGCAGCCCGGTCCCGAGTACGAGGTTGCGGGTGCGGGTGGCGCGCCGCGGACCGGTCCCGGACGTGGGGCGGGTGATGACGTCCAGCTGGTCCGCGGCGCCGGCCGGACCGGCCGGGCGTACCTCGACGGCCTCGGTGGCGTAGTCGACCAGCCCGCCGAACGAGGCGGCGCACCAGCGGAAGTAGTCGTGGAATTCGAGGCGGGTGGGGAAGAAGGACTTCTGGTTGATGAAGTCGGCCAGCCGGTCCCGGTCCTGCAGGTAGTGCAGGAAGCTGAAGGAGCTCCCGGGATCGCGCATCGTCACCAGGTCCTTCAGGAAGGAGACCTGCATGGTGGCTCCTTCGAGGAGCATGCCCTGGTGCCATCCGAAGTCGTCCTGGCGCTCGATGAACGAGGCCCGGATCGCCTCGCCGGGGGCGCGTCGGCCGTTGTGCTCCCGGATCGCTATCGCCAGGGCCAGGTTGGCCGGCCCGAAGCCGATGCCCACCAGGTCCCTGATGTCCGGGAGAGCGTCCCCGGGTGTGGAGCTCGCGTGCGGTGCGGACATGCCCATCCTTCCTCGGTCCTACCCCATTTAGTTAGGTAAGGCTGGCCTAACATCTCTGACGGGCCGGAAGCTGTCAAGTTGGACCCGTGACTGTCTTGAATCGCACCAACCCGGCTCGTACTAACCGGAGTTGGGTACGCGGAAGACCCCGGGCCGTAGCGGCTCCGGGGTGTGGTGGGGGAGGGCCGGGCAGGCCGGCCCTCCCCCGGTTCAGCGGGGGAGGTGCTCCTCGTCCGGCGGGCTGTCGGGCACCACCGTGGTGCCGGTGTGCTCGTCGGCGAAGACCTCCAGGACCAGGGCGTGCGGAACCCTGCCGTCCAGTACGTGCGCCATCCGTACCCCGGAGCGCACCGCACGCAGGCAGCCCTCCATCTTGGGCACCATGCCGCCTGCCATCGAGGGCAGCAGTTCCGCCAGCTCGCCGGCCGTGAGCCGGTCGATGATCTCCGTGCTGTGCGGCCAGTCCGCGTAGAGGCCCGCGACGTCGGTGAGCATCACCAGCTTCTCGGCGTCGAGCGCCTCGGCGAGGGCGGCGGCCGCGAGGTCCGCGTTGATGTTGTAGACGTTGTCGTCGTGCGCTCCCCGGGCGATGGGGGAGATCACCGGGATGCGGCCGCGCTCCAGCAGCCCCCGTACGGTGTCGGGATCGACGTGCACGATGTCGCCCACCAGGCCGATGTCCACCTCGGCGCCGTCCACCACGGCCGGCCGCCGGACGGCGGACAGGGTGCGGGCGTCCTCGCCGGTCATCCCCACGGCGAAGGATCCGTGACGGTTGATCAGGCCGACGATGTCCCGCTGGACCTGCCCGGCCAGCACCATGCGGACGACGTCCATCACCGCGGGGGTCGTCACCCGTAGTCCCGCCGCGAACCGGACCTCCAGCGCGAGCTGTTCGAGCATCGCGCTGATCTGGGGGCCGCCGCCGTGCACGACGACCGGCCGGAGCCCCGCGTAGCGCAGGGAGACCACGTCCTGGGCGAAGGCCGCTTTGAGCTCCTCGTTCACCATGGCGTTGCCGCCGAACTTGACCACGACCGTGCGTCCTTGGAACCGCTCCAGCCACGGCAGGGCCTCGATGAGTGTGCGCGCCCGCGGCGCCGCCTGTCCGCTCATGGGGTGAGGTGTGCGGTCGTCATTCAGGCTTCCAGTTCGTCGATGAGGGTCGTGGTGGTGTGTACGACGGCGCCCCGTGCGGCCGTCCAGCGCAGGGCGAGCACGTGCTCCTCCGCGGAGGTGTCCGCCACCGCGTCGGCGACGACGAATGGCTGGATATCGTTCATGAAGGCGTCCGCCGCGGTGAGCAGCACGCCGGAGTGGGCGAACACACCGCACAGGATCAGCTGGTCCCGGCCCGTGGTGCGCAGGATGCGCTCCAGGTGGCTGCGCAGGAAGGCGTTGTGCCGCGCGTTGGCGATCACGTGCTCTCCCCGGCGCGGGGTCAGCTCCTCGGTGATCGACACGTCGCGGTCCGCCGCCACCGGTTCTGTCTCCATCTCGGCCGCGAGGCCCCGCTGTTCGGGGCGCTCACCCGCCGGTACGGTGCTGAAGACGACCGGGAGACCGAGCCGCCGTGCGGACCTGCGCAGGTCGGTGATGTTGCCGATCAGGTCCACGAGGGGTGAACGATCGCGGGGGAAGGGCCGGAGCAGATGGTTCTGCATGTTGTGTATCAGCAGGGCGGCCCGGTCGGGGTCGACGGACCAAGGTGCCACCGAGCGCGGCACAAGGTCCTGGGTGGGCATGGGATAGGGGGCGATGGTCACAGGGCCCACGGCTGGATCTCCTTGTCACCGGCGCTGCGCGAGCGCCGGTGGTGAACGGGCGCGCGGAGCTCGACGCGAGGCGGAGTGTGCCCCGCCCCTCATCTCGTACTTAGCTTAGCCTAACCTAAGTAGCACGCGCGGAGGGTGAGCGGCACCCTCCGAATTCGGTCTTCGTGAGATCGGGTGCTCAGTCCCGGCGCGTGGCGCGGCCGCTCAACCCGCCCGCGGGATCGTCCGGTTGGCTGTCCGGGGACAGGAGCGGGTCGTCGAGCTGCACGATCCGGTACCCGACCCGGCGGCTCGCCGCCTTGGGGGGTCTGCGCCGCCGGCCGGCGCCGGCCTGCATCGAGCGCGCCCGCTGGGCCGCCGCGATCAGGGCCCCCACCGGCGGCGCCTCGGCGCGCAGGCGGTTGAACCCGCGCACGGAGATGCCCACGAGGGTCGCCGCGGCCGGCCAGGCGGCCCCTTTGCGGATCGCGTTCAGCATCAGCTGTAACGCGGCCGGGGTGGGCGTCGCCCCCGGTCTCAGCCCGTGCGCCTCGGCGAGTGTGTGCGCGGCGCGGAGCGCCGTGGCGAAGCTGGCGTCGATCTCCAGCCACTCGCACAGGATGCGCTCGGGTACGCCGGCCGCCGCCGCGCACCCGGGGATGGTCAGTCCCTGGGCCGCACCGCGGAGGGCGTCCGCCATCCGGGCGATCGTTTCCTCCCGCTGACTGGGCGTGCGGCGCAGTGCGTCGCGCAGTGCCCGGTCCATCTCCTCCTGGGAGCTCATCCAGGCCAGTACCTCGTCGGCCCACTCGTCCCGCTGCGCTTGGTCTTGCGCTTTGTCCTGCATCCCCGCACCCCCATTCTTAGGTAAGCCTAACCTAATTGTGGAGTGCAAGGGGAGATATGCGGCCGCAGTCGTGGGATTCCCGGGGCGCGCCGGGTTCATCCCAACCCGGAACGACCGCACGGTAGTTGAAGGACGAATTGGTCTCGCCCTCCGGATCACTCGCACGGCCTGGGGTAGGTTGCCTGTCATGATCGAACTCGGAGCTGACACGTGGCCACCTGCCCCGATCAGGACCGAACGGCTCGTACTCCGCCAGTCCGAGGCCCGGGACCGTGCGGCGTTCATCGAGCTGTTCGCATCGCCGGAGGTGGGCACCTACGTCGGCGGCCCTCGGCCGCGTGCCGAGCTCGAACGCGCGGTACCCGAGGTGCCGGGGCGGCGCCCCGGCTTCTTCGTGATCGATGTCGACGGAGCGATGATCGGCATGATCACGCTCGACCGGCGCGACGCAGAGCGCCCGGGTCATGTCCGCCCGGAGGCCGGAGAGGTCGAACTCGGCTACATGTTCCTCCCGGAGGCGTGGGGGTACGGGTACGCCGCCGAGGCGTGCGCGGCGGCACTCGACTGGTTCGCCGGCGCGCTTCCGGGTGAGCCGGTGGTCCTCTGTACCCAGACTGCGAACGACCGCGCGATGCGCCTCGCGGCGAAGCTGGGCTTCACCGAGGTGGAGAGGTTCGAGGAGTACGGCGCCGACCAGTGGTTCGGCGTGCGGTCCCCGCTCACGCCGTCCGGTCCTTCCGGCCGGTCCGGTGGGCTCGACCGGTAGGCGGGACGACCTTCACCCGCACCGGTCGTCTGCGGGGCGCCCCGGAACCAGGGGCGCCCCGCAGACGTCCGAGCAGCGACCGTCGTCCACCGAGGAGTCCGGCGGAGCCGGCGCCGGTGCCCGATCAGGCGACGGCGGTGCCCTCGAGCTCGACCAGCTGGCCGGGGATCGCCAGTCGGGTCACCCCGAGCATCGTGGTGGCCGGCGCCACCCTGGCGGCGCCCAACCGCGCCGCCAGCCCGCCGTAGTGCCGGAAGAGCAGATCGACGTCGGTCGTGTAGACGTTGAGCCGCACCAGGTTCGCGAGAGACATGCCGGCCTCACCGAGCACGGCCTCCAGGTTGTCGATGCTCAGCTTCAACTGCGCCGCCATGTCACCGTCATGCCGGGGCTTGCCCTCGTCGCTCATCGCGGTCTGCCCCGAGATGTACAGGGTCCGGGTGTGCCCGGAGACGACCTCGCCCTGGTTGAACCCCATCTCCACCGACCACGTCACCGGGTTGACCGCCGTTCGTTCCATCGCCACGTCAGTTCCATTCGATTCGCAGGGAGTACGTACGTCCACCGGCTCGGCACCCGCCGGCCTCGACGTCGTGTGGACGAGCCTCCCAACAAATCACGACACCCTTGGTCAGGTATTTCGTTAAGGTTCCCGCATGCGCGCCGACCGGCTGGTCTCACTGGTGCTGCTGCTGCGCCGGCGCGGTCGGCTGACCGCGGACACGCTGGCCCGCGAGCTGCAGGTATCCACCCGTACCGTGCTGCGCGACATCGAGGCACTGTCGGCGGCCGGCGTCCCGGTCTACGCCGAACGCGGCAGGCACGGCGGGTTCGAGTTGCTGCCCGGCTTCCGGACCGAGCTCACCGGACTGAACCACGAGGAGGCCCTGGCCCTGCTGGCCGCCGGATCGGGGCGCGGCGAGCAGGTGTTCGGCCTCGGCTCGGCGCACGCCTCGGCCATGCGCAAGGTGGTCGACGCGCTGCCCGAAAGCCACCGGGCCACCGCGAGCGACGCGGCCCAGCGTTTTCTCGTCGAGCCGGAGACCGATCTGCTCTCACGCCGGCTGGTCACCGACGAGGTACCCGGCACCACGATGATCGAGGTCCGGCGCGCGGTGCTCGCCGGACACAAGCTGCGCATCCACTACGCGGCCACCGGCCGGCCACCGCAGTGGCGCACGGTGGACCCGATCGGCCTGGTGACCGTACGCGACCGGGTCTACCTGCTGGCCACGAGATCCGGTGCGGACCGTACCTACCGGCTGTCACGGGTGCTGGCCGCCGAGGAACTCCCCGAACCGGCAGAGCGCCCGAACCGGGTCGATCTGGACCGGATCTGGCGGGAACGCTCCGCGCGTTTCCTCGGCGACGGCCACATCACCGTGCTGGTACGGGTCGACCCGGCGCGGCGGGAGGACCTGCTGGACACCGCGGTCGCCGTCCGCGCCGAAGAACCCGACCCGGACGGCCGGCTGCGGCTGGAGCTGACCTTCCAGGATTCACGACACGCCGAATGGGCACTGTGGCAGCTCGGGACGGACGCGGAAGCCCTGAATCCGCAGTCGCTGCGCACCGCCCTGCGCGACCGTGCCGCCGCGCTCGCCGCGCGCTACGCGGACCCGTCCTGAGCCCTTACCCGCGTGGCGCGCAGCCGGGCCGCGGAGTACGCCGGAGCGCCGAGGGTCAGGAGGCGGAACAGGCCCGCGGCCGCCCGGTGGCCGACGCTGATGCGCTCCATCACCCGGTGGTCCCCGATTCACTCCCAGCCGGGTGCCACGGCGGCGAGCCCGCGGCCGCCCCGGCGCCGGAGCGGAACTGTGCCCCCGTCGCCTTGACGATTCGGAGGTGTTCGACATGTGAGTGGACTCCTCGGTTCGACTCGGATCGATGCATCCGATGCGGATCGGTCGCCGGGATCGGCCTCAGGGGGAGCGGGTGGCCACGGGGGCACCCGCCGGGACGGGCGCGTGCCCCCGTACGCGGCGTCAGCTGCGGTGGAACACGACCTCCGGGTCGGCCGCCGTCGGACCGTCCAGGCGCGGCGCCGGCTTCCCGCGCAGGTGCAGGTCGAAGAAGTCGCCGACGTACGCCCGGGTGATCTGCTGGGAGCGGGTGCCCGACAGCGGTGTCTCCGGGTGCGGGTATCCGGCCTGGTCGCCCAGTACGGGCCAGTCGGTGAAACCGGGATGCCCCGCCCCCGTGACGGTCAGCCAGCGCTTCCAGCCGTCCAGCCGGGGCCAGCTGTCCTCCCACGAGGTGTCGGGGAAGTCGGGCGGCAGCAGGGCGGGGTCACCGGCCAGCATCAGGAAGGGCCGTCCGCCGAGACCGGCCTGGGGTACGGGTGTGAAGAAGGTGCCGTCCATGTTGACCCCGGCGTCCACGCGCGGGTCCACGGCCATGGTGGCCGATGCGGCCGCACCGCCGATCGAATGCCCGGCCATGCCGATGTGCCGGGGGTCGATCAGCCAGGAGTACCGCCACGCCGGGCGCGGGCCGGTCAGCCGGTCCAGGACGAACGGGATGTCACGGGCCCGGCCGTCGGAGACCCGGTGCAGCGACCCGTCGGGGAACACCTGCTCGCACGCCTTGCAGGAGAGCATCCGGCCGCCGGGGAAGACGGTGCCGTCCGATTCGTACGCGTGGTCCACCGCGGCGACGACGTACCCGCGGCTGGCGAGGTCCTCCGCCAGGGTGGTCAGCGAGGAGCGGGGCATGGTGAAGCCGGGGGAGAGCACGATCAGCGGGTAGCGGTTCGTGGCGGGCCGGGGCAGCGCGCCCGTCCGTGCGTTCGTCCGGGTGCCCGCGACGCGTTCGGGGGTGACGTACTCGCCGAGCTGCCCCCGGTCGGTCAGCAGCGCCCTGGCCTCGGGAGCGCTCATGTAGGGAGCGGGAGTTCCGGTGTGCGCGAGCGCAGGATAGTAGAGCGACAGGAGTAATTCCCGGTCGGCCGTGGGTACCCAGGGGTCCTTGCGCTCCCGGTCCACCAGATGGAGGGTGTCGCGGCCCACGGCGAAGTCGCCGGTGGGCCTCGGGAGTTCGAGTCTGGAGACGCCGGCCGGGGCGGACGCGGCCACGGCCGGCGTGGCGAGCGTGCCGGGCGCGGCGAGGACCAGACCGGCCGCCACCGCTGTCAGCACGCGGATGATCTTCTTCATGCCGGCATCGTAAGGCATTTTTAGGCAAGGCTTACCTAAGATTTCCGAGATGTCGTCGAGTTGGACCGGCGGGATGCGGCGCCCTCGGGGCTCGAGTGTGCATATCCGGTCAAGCTGAGTGGCCGTCGGGTGAACCGCGTGCGGCCGGCGGCAGGTCAGGGAGGGGTGGGGCAGCGCGTCGCGGACGGCGTGACCGGTGTCGTGGTGCGGCGACGGGGTGGAGGCGTCCCCTGTGAGCTGCCCGAACGACCATTCGTTCGCCGTTATGCGGATGCTCTGTCCGTAAATCGGTCGTGCGTGTGCGACTTGCCCTCGCGTCAGACAGTCTGATCCTGCAACGGCGCGATATCGAAACCAAATATCGCGTTCAACCTTTGAATCGAAAGAGAGTTTCGTCGTGCGTCACCGCATCGCAGCCGCCTCCGCCGCCACGCTCCTCTGTCTGGTGGGCACCACCGGCATGGCAGCCGCCCAGCCCTCCAGCCTGTACGCCCCGTCCGCCCTGGTGTTCACCGTCGCGCAGGGCGACGACATCGCCACCTCCACCATCGTCCGGGCCTCCACCCTCAGCTGCGCCCCGACCGCGCTGGGTACCCACCCGGACCCGCAGGCCGCCTGCGCCGCCCTCAACTCCACCGGCGGAGCGCTGGACCGCCTGCTGGCCTCGCCGGACCCGGACCGCGCCTGCCCCATGCACTACGCCCCGGTCACCGTCACCGCCGACGGTGTGTGGAAGGGCAGCCGCGTCGCCTGGAAGCACACCTTCTCCAACACCTGCGTGATGTCCACGACCCTCAACGGGAACGCCGTCTTCGCGTTCTGACCCCGCGTTCTGACCCCGCATTCTGACCCCGCGTCGGACCTGTGGCGGACCTGTGCCGGGCGTGCTCAGGGCATCCCGAGGAGCGCGCCCCGCTTCCGGACCGTTCCCGGCCCGGAAGCGTGGCGCTCCCTTCCTCCACAGGCCTGTACCTCTATGCCGCTACGTGTTCCGCTCCCGGGCCGAGACGGTGACGTGGTCCACCCGCATCGCATGGCCCGGCTCGGTGGCCGGACCCGCGCTCGCGCCGTCGGCGAGCGGCAGATTGCCGCCGACCGCCACGTTGAGGATCAGGAACAGCCCGTGGTCGACGGCCGCCTTCCACGTCCCGGGGTCCATCCGGTCGGCGGTCACCCGGTGGTACACGCGCCCGTCCAGATACCAGCGCACCTCCTGCGCGCCGGGCGCGAGGTCGACCTCGACGGCGTACGAGTGGAACGCCGTACGGCAGCCGTCGCACGGCTGCGGACCGGAGGTCAGGCCGGCGGGTTCCCGGCACGGGCCGCCTTCCAGCACACCGCAGTGCATCGTGCCGAAGACGGTGTCCCGCCCGTTCACGGACTCCATGACGTCGAGCTCCCCGACGCCCGGCCACCCTGTGTACCCGTCGCGCAGCGGTGCCCCCAGGGTCCAGAAGGCCGGCCAGTATCCCGCCGCCTTCTCCCCGGTCACATCCGGCAGCGCGATCGACGCCTCGATCCGCAGGACCCCACCGGGCGGGGCCGCGAAGTCGGAGCGCCGCGTCTCGATCCGCCCCGAACTCCACTGCCCGTCCTTGCGGGTGGGCACGATCTCCAGTGCGCCCTTCCCGTCGAGACGGACGTTGTCGGTCGAGTCGGTCATGGTCTCGATCTCGCCGGTGCCCCACTGCGGCGCGGGGCAGCCCGGGTAGCAGGTGCCGGTGTCGTGGATCCAGTCGGCGGCGGACGGGCGGGCGCCCGCCGGGCCGTCGAAGTCGTCGCGCAGCAGCCGTGTCCACCCGTCCGCCCCCGGCGCCCCCGCTGCCGCCGCCCCCGCCGCCCCCGGTGCCGCTCCATCCGTGGCGGGCAGCAGCCCGGCCTCCGTGAGCAGCCGCTCCAGCCGGTTGGTCAGGACCACGGCCGCCGCGTTGGTCAGGTGGGCGTCGTCCCGGTAGAGCAGGATCCGGTCGAGCACGGCCGGGCAGGTCGGCCCGTCGCCCGGGCACAGGACCTGGTTCACGCCGATGCTCCGTACGCCGGGCAGGGCGCCGGACGCGATCCGCTGCGCCGGCGGATCCGGCAGAAGGGCGTCCGCGCGGCTGAACGCGCAGTCGGCCGGGGATCCGGGACTGCCGGACACGCACGCCGGGATGTCCGTACCGGGTACGGGCGTGTCCTCGACGTAGACGATCGGTGCCCCCAGGGCCCGGAGCGGCGTCAGCGTCTTCTCCCAGGCCTCGGCCAGCAGCTTCGTGTCGTCGGTGTACCGGTTGAGCGAGGCGATCACGATGAGGCGCGGCTTCGGCTGCTGCTGCCGCAGCCGCTCCAGGGAGTCCGCCCGCCAGGTGTCGCACTCCCGGTAGGCGCGCCCGAGCTGCGGGCTGTCCACCGCGAGCTCCGGCAGCGGGCAGCCCTGCTTCACCAGCTCCTGCAGGGCCCAGCCCCGTTGCGAAGCCAGCGCCAGCATCGGGGAGAACCACTGCCCGGCGTGCGAGTCCCCGAGCAGCACGATCCGGTCCGGGCTGTCCACCGCGCCGAACAGGCAGTCCGGGCTGCGCGTCTCGGCCGGGGCGACCTCACAGGCCCCGTCCGGCGGGAAGTCCCCCCGTGCCTGCGCGGGACTGGGCACCACCGGCCCGTCGGCGAGCGGCGTACCGGCCGTCCGGGCGAGCAGGGTGGGGCCCGAGGCGGCGCCCGGAGGCAGCCCCTGTGGGTCGACCGGGCCGGCCGGGCCCAGCACACGCAGCGTCGTCGTACCCACCACCAGCGCGAGGACCACCGGCAGGACGATCGCCGACACGCCCACCGACAGTCCGCGGCGGGGGAGTTCGGAGACCGTACGGCTGCGGCGCAGCGGCTGCTCGACCCAGCGCATGGTGGCCAGGGCCGGCAGTACGGCCGCCAGTGTCAGCGCGGTCTTCGCAGGCCAGCCGAGCGTGCCGAGCCGGGCCTCGGCGAGGACGAGCACCGGCCAGTGCCACAGGTACAGGTTGTAGGAGAGCCGTCCGACGGCCCGGGGCGCCCGCCCCGCCAGCAGCCGGCCCACGTCCCACGTGCCCGGGGTGTGACGCTCGCCCCGGCCGGGTATCGCGGCGAGGATCACGGCGGCGGTGGCCAGGGTCGGCACGAGCGCCGCGTAACCGGGGTACGGGGTCCCGGCGTCGTACGACACGACGCACCAGCCGATTGCCGCGGCCCCGGCCCAGCCGCACAGCAGCCGCAGGGGCCGCGGACCGCGCATCAGGTGCCAGGGCGGCAGGGCGAGCAGCGCCCCGACGCCGAACTGCCAGACCCGTGAGGGAGTTCCGAGGTACGCGAGCGATACGGAGTGCCCGGTCCAGTACACCGCCAGCGCGAACGAGGCCAGGGCGAGCGGGGCGGCGGCCAGCACCACGACGAGCCGTACGGCCCGGCCCCGGCGGACCGCCCGGGCCGCGCACAGCACCAGCACCGCCAGCAGCGGGGCCCAGAAGAGGTAGAACTGCTCCTCGACGGCGAGGGACCAGAAGTGCAGCAGCGGGCTCTGGTCGTGCCCGGCGGCGAGGTAGTCGGTCCGCTGCGACACGAACCGCCAGTTGGCGAAGGACAGGGCCGCCGCGACCACGTCGTACTCCATGTCGGCGCGGCGCAGCGGTACGGTCAGCCAGGCCCCGGCGACGGCCACCGCGGCGAGCACCACGGCGGCGGAGGGCAGCAGCCGCCGGGCCCGCCGGGAGAAGAAGTCACCGAGCCGGATCCGGCCGGTGGTGATCGCCTCCCGGACCAGCAGGCCGGTGATGAGGTAGCCGGAGATGACGAAGAAGACGTCCACGCCGACGAATCCGCCGGTCGCCCGGGGGAGGCCGGCGTGGAAGGCGAGTACCGCGAGGACGGCGACCGCGCGCAGGCCCTCGATGTCGGGCCGGAAGGCGGACCGGTGCGGGCTCGGCCCGGACTCATGGCCGGAACGGGATCCGGACGGCAGTTCTCCGGCCCTCGGGGCGGTGCCCCCGCGGGGCCGGCGCCGGCCGGGTGTGACGAGGAAGGACATGCGGATGGAGCCTTTCAACTCAGCCAGGGAAGCATCGGGTCGACCCACCCCGATGCCAGCAGGCCGGTCAGCAGGAGGACCGCGGAAGCGGCGACGGTCTCGGGCCAGCGGCGCGGCAGCACGCCACCGCGCGAGCGCAGAGCGGCCCGAACCCGGGCGCGCACCGGCCCCGCGGCCGGGTGCAGTTCGGCCACCAGGTCCCGGATCAGCGGGACGTTGATCTGGCACTGCACCAGCAGGTAGAGGAGCAGCCCCCAGTTGGGCTCCCAGCCGTTGCGGGCCACGGCCAGCGCGAGACCGGTGGCCGCGGCGCCGTTGGAGAGGACGAGCCAGACGAGCGAGACGGCGACCACCCGGCGGGCCATCCCGCCCGGAGCCCCCGCGCTCCGCACGCCCGTGGGCACCCAGGCGGCGCTGCGCCCCCGCAGCGTGTGCACGAACGCGGTCGCGGCGGCCACGCTGGTCAGGACGTTCGCCCGGATGACCTCCACCCGCCAGCGGGTGCGGCTGATCCGCGGCAGCAGCACGTGCCACAGCCACAGCGGGGCGAGCAGGGGCAGTACGTGCCAGGGCCGGATGTGGTCCGGGAACCAGAACATCATCACCAGCGGCGGCAACGGCGCCGCGAAGGTGTTCACCGCGGTGGTCAGATAGCCGACGATGCCCTCGTAGAAGCACAGCCGCATCCGCCAGGGCGCGCGCATCCGCCGCAGCACGGGCGTGCCGATCAGGTGGAGGTTGCCCATCGCCCACCGGTACTGCTGGTTGACGAAGGAGGTGACCGTGTCGGGCGAGGTGCCCTTGGCGACCAGCACCGGCACGTACAGGGTGCGGAACCCCTGCTCGTGCAGGGCGAGCCCGGTGTACAGGTCTTCGCTGTGGTCGAGGCGGGCGAAGCCGCCGGCCAGGTCGATCGCGCTGCGCCGGTACACGGCGTTGCTGCCGCAGCAGATGGCGGCGTCGCTCGCGTCCCGGGACGGCTGGATCCAGCGGAAGAACCATTCCTGCGCGGAGCCGGCGGCCCGCTGGATCCACCCCATGGACTCGTCGGTGTCGAAGCACTGCGGGCTCTGCACGATGCCGACGGCCGGATCGGCCAGGTAGGGCACGAGGTGGCGCAGGAAGTCCGGCCTCGGGGCGAAGTCCGCGTCCAGGATCGCGATGAACCCGGCGCTGCTCAGGCTGAGCGCGTGGTTGAGGTTGCCGGCCTTCTTCAGGTGCCCCCGGTCGGGTCGTACGACGTACTCGTAGCCGTACGAGGCGGCCAGCGCGGCGACCTCGGGCCGGTCGGCGTCGTCCAGGATCCAGACGGTCAGCGCGCCGGGCCAGTCGACGGCCGCGACCGCGCGGTAGGCGTTGCCCAGGACGTCGAGCGGCTCGCCGCAGGTGGGCAGGTACAGATCGACGTCCGGCAGGGCGGCGGGCCGCCAGGCGTGGACGAGCACCTCGTGCGACTGCCGGGTGAGCCGGCGCTGGCGCAGGCTGTTGACGGAGGAGAGGACGAGGGCGAGGAGGTTGAGCCCGAGGACGGCGAGGAACGCCCACAGGGCCGGTGTCCGCAGGGCGAAGGTGAACATGGTCGCCGCCGTGAACACGAAGGCGAGCGAGGTGCTGACCAGAACCCAGCGGCGCTGCGGACCGAAGTACCAGTAGAGCTCTTCGTCGGATGGTGGTTGCGGAAGATGATGAAAGGTCATAAAGCCCCCCACGGCTGTGCATGTACCCGTTTCAGGTGGTCCATCCTAGTAGTAAAGGTATAGACCAGTTATTGCGAGAGTGTGGCACCGCAGGCAATGCGCCACGGATTGGCGCGACTTCAATGGTCCAGACCTCTTAGGTCACCATCCGACCGGCCGCGTCCGGCGGGTCCGGGAAGGCGCGGGTCACGTAAGGGTGAACAGTCCTGGAACTCGCCGGGGCGGCCGGGCCGTCGCCGGCCGGAGGGCGGGGCCCGGGGGTGGGGGTCAGGTGGTGAAGATCCGGTCGAGGTGGTGGTGGAGCACCGCGACGGCCGACTCGGGCGTCCGCTGGCCCACGCGTGCGGTGAAGCGGTCCGTGAGGTGCTGCAGTCCGTGGAAGAGCAGCTTCTCCTTGGTCTCGAAGTAGTACTGCACGAGTCGCAGTGACACCCCCGCCTCCGCCGCGACGTCGCGCATGCCCACGGCGTGCAGTCCGCGCCGCCCGGCCACCTGGATGAGCGCCTCGGCGATCTGGGCGCGCCGCTCCTCGTGGTCCACGCGCTTCGGCATGTGTCGTCTCTCCGCCCGTCGGTGGTGCGCTCGTGTTCGTCGTCCGGACCCCCGGACCCTTTCATGGTACCGCCGTACCATTTTTATGGTACGTTCGTATTACGAAGAGTGGATCTTCGAAGAACCGGAGGTGCCCCGTGCCCGAGAACACCACCCGAACCCGTCCGCGCCGCGACGTCGGCCGCTATGTGAACGATGAGCTGCGCGACCGGTACTTCGCCGCGGGCGACGCGCTCTACGCGATGGGCGCACCCGCCCGCTACGAGACGGACGTCGAGACCAGCTTCGGCACCACGCACGTCTACCGCTACGGCCCCGACGACCCGGCCGCCGAGTCCCGCACTCCGGTCGTCCTGATCCACGGCGCGGGCTACTGCTCGGCCATGTGGTACCCCAACACCCCCGCACTCAGCGCCGAACGCCCCGTCTACGCGCTCGACACCCCCGGCGACGCCGGCCGCAGCATCCACCGCGAACCCATGTGGCAGCCCGAGCGCGCGGCCCAGTGGCTCGACGAGGCACTGGAGGAACTGGGCCTCGACCGGGTCCACCTCGTCGGCTCCTCCTACGGAGGCTGGCTCGTGCTCAACCAGGCGCACCGCCGGCCCGGCCGGCTCGCCTCCGTCACGCTCCTCGACCCGGGCGGCCTGGAGAAGGTGGGCCTGCGCTTCTTCGCCTGGGTCTTCGTCAGCCTCTTCGCCAGCTTCGCGCCCAAGGTGATGCGCCCGCGCCTCGCCGCCTGGCTGGAGCAGCCGGTCATCGTCGTGCCCGAGCTGCGCAAGTGGGTCCAGGCGGGTGCCCGGGCCTTCCGGATCCGACGCCCCGCGCCCCTGCCGCTGGCCGAGGACGCACTGCGCTCCATCCGCACCCCGCTCTACCTCGTGCTGGGCAAGCGCAGCCTGCTCGTACACCCGAAGCGCCAGCTGGAACGCGTGCCGCGCCTGATACCCGGCGCTCGCGCCGAGATCGTCGCCGCCACCGGCCACGGCCCGCAGATCGACCACCCCGACCTGGTCAACGCGCGGATGCTGAGCTTCATGGAGGACGTCGACTCCCTCGCTCCCGCCGGCGCCTGAGCCCGGCCCGGTGCCTCCGGATTCCGTGGGCAGGTCCGGAAGTGACGTGTCGATCATCCGGATCGTCACTGTTCATCCCGGTCCGGCGGGGCAAGGATGTCTCCCTGCGATTCGGCTTCCACGTGACGTGATCCGGGGGGATTCATGACAACGAGAACGCGACGCACCGGGAACGCGAGGGGTGCAGGACGTACGAGGCGTACGGGCTTCGCCGTGGCGGGCAGTTTCCTCGCCGCCCTCGGTATGACGGCTCCCGCGCAGGCGGCCGCGGGGGGAGCCGCCGCACCCTGCAGGCCGTCCATCCAGGTCCTTCAGTCGCTGCCCACCACCGACGATCCGCATCCGAGCCCCTGGGTGCGCCGCACCCAGGTCAGCGCCATCGCACCGGGCCACTCGCGCCTGGCGGTCGGTATGTCCGGCATGAAGCCGGCGTACTGGATCGGGGAACGGGTGTACGCGGTGCCGGTCCCCGAGGGCTCCAGTACGAGCCGGGTCGTGGACGTCAACCGGTCCGGCCTCATGATCGGGCAGGTGACCACCCGCGAGGGCAGCAAGGCGTTCAGCTACCGGCACGGCGATGCCGCCATCACCGTACTGCCCGGCGGGGACGAGGCGAGCGGGGTCAACGACCGGGGCGTCATCGCCGGCAGTCTCTGGGACGCCGCGCAGAACCGGACCACCGGCCTGGAATGGTCGGAGGGCAGGCTGCGCCGCGAACTGCCCGCGCCCGCCGGATACAGGCTCCACGAGACGTCGGGCCTCAACAACGCCGGGCAGGTCTCGGGCAACGGGCGGGCGGAGGAGCCCCGCCCCGGCGCCCGGTTCCTCGTCGTCCCGGGGTTCTACTGGCCCGCGTACCCGGACGCGGCGCCCTCGGTGCTGGGGCCCGTCGACGACACGGGGGACACCTACGTCACCCGGGAGATCGACGATTCGGGCCGGATCGTCGGCTACGCGCGGCGGGGCACAGGGCCCGGCAGCGCGGAGTTCGCCGTGGTGTGGAACCGACCCGACGGCCTTCCGGTGTACGCACCCTGGGCACCCGGCGCGATCGGCGGAACGTTCGACTCGATCAGCCCGAACACCGGCGTCGCGGTCGGCCTGGCCGAGTTCACCTACGCGTTGCCGCGCCCGCCGGACAGCCCGGGGGCCCGGGCGCAGTACTGGACCGGCAAGGGGCCGGTGCGCGTCCTGCCCGGGCTGGGCCCGTCCCTGTTCACCGCCGCCTTCGCCGTCACGGACGACGACCGGGTCGGCGGAGCCGCGCTGGACGCGCAGAACCGGGTCCGGCCGGTGATCTGGACCTGTGCGTCCAAGCAGGCGTACGTCCTGGAGAGCCCCCGGCCGTAGGGCCGGTTCGGTGCGTTCGCGTTCGGGGCAGGGCGGTCTCGCACACGCCGTGGCGAGCACCCCCGTGGTTCGCCACGGCGTGTGCGGGGCCGTCCTGCGTCAGCGGGTGGGGGAGGGCGGGGCCGTCTCGGGCGTGCCCGTGGGGTGGAAGCGGGTGATGCGCTGCGGGGGGACGATCGTCGGGAGGAGGAAGTTCCACAGGTCGGTGACGCGCGTGTGGAGGTCTTCGCGGCGCGTGCGGACGTGTGAGGTGACCTGGATGCCGGTGAAGGCTCCCACGAGCAGGGTCGAGAGGTCCTGGACGTCGAGCGACGGGTATATGTCGCCGCGCTGCTGAGCGGGGGTCAGGCAGTTGCGGCAGGTGTCGATCCAGGCGTCGTAGGGGGTCGGGTCGGGGTGGGTGAAGGAGCCGAACTCGATGACCAGGCGGATGCCGGCGCGGATACGGACGTCGGTGCGCAGGCCGTGCGCCATCTGGTGGGTGAGGTCGATGACGGTCTGCAGGCCCGGGTTCTCGACGGCCGGGAGGTGTTCGGAGACCTGGAACTGCTCGTCCATCAGGGTGCGGGCGAGGGCTTCCTTGGACGAGAAGTGGAAGTAGAGGGCGCCCTTGGTGACTCCGGCGTGCTTGACGACGTCGCTGAGGCTGGTGCCCTCGAACCCGCCGAGATCGAAGGCGGTCGCCGCGCCGTCGAGTATGGCTTGGCGGGTGATCTCGGCCCGCTCCTGTCTGGCCCTCGCCACGTTCTGCTCGTCCCCTTGGTCACTGCCCGAGCGGTGTTCGCCGCGGTGTGCCGTCAATGTAGTCGGGCAACGCGAAACGAAACCAGTCGGCAGGTACTTTTTTTTGCGGAGGCGGGGAGCGGTTCGGGGAGTTGTGTGGTTCTTTGCGTGATTCTTTTTCGGCGGCGAGCAGGCCTGGACGTCAATGGACGTGCGCCGAAGGCGAGTTGGCCGGGCGGTCCGGGTAGTCCGGGTAGTCCGGAAGCGTGAGTGCGGTGCCGTCCTTCGCCGCCTTGAGCATCCAGGCGAGGACGCGGCGCCTGCCGAGCAGGGTGTTGCGCAGGCGCAGGCCCGGATTCGAGGAGGGGGCGAGGAAGCGGCCCGTGCGGTCGCCGCCCTTCTGGCGGTCCTGGGCGTAGGCGCGCAGCAGGGACTCGTAGCGGGCGAAGGCGGCCCGGTGGCCCCCGGGCGAGCGGGAGAGTTCACCGGCCAGGACGTACGCGCCCAGGATCGCGGTGCCCGTGCCCATTCCGCCGATGGTCGCGCCGCAGGCGGCGTCACCGAGGAGGGCGATCCGGCCGGTGGACCAGGCGGGGGCGTCGGCGCGGCTGATCGAGTCGAAGTAGAGGTCGTCGGCGGTGCCGAGGGAGTCGAGGAGGCGGTCCACCTTCCAGGGCAGACCGGCGAAGGCCCCGCGCAGGAGGCGTTTGTGGGCCTCGGTGTCATGGCGGTCGTACGCGAGCTCGGGGGAGGCGAAGACGAGGAAGGCGCGGGCACGGGAGGGGTCGGTGCGGTCCGCGGCGACACTGGCGAGGCGGCCGGGGGTGTTGTGGCCGATGGAGCCGGGGCGCAGGTCCAGGCCCAGGTCCGGGTGGTTGGGCAGGCTCCAGGTGGCGGCGTAGTGGCCGAGGTGGGTGACGTGGTCGGCATCCGGGCCGAAGGCGAGGCGCCGGACGTTCGAGTGGAGGCCGTCGGCGCCGACGACGAGGTCGAAGGTGCGGGGCGGGCCGTGGCGGAAGGTGACGTCGACGCCGGTGGCCGTCTCGGTGAGGGAGGTGAGCGAGTCCCCGAAGAGGTACTCGGCGCCGGCGGCGAGCGAGGCCTCGTAGAGGATCCGGGAGAGGTCGCCGCGCAGGACCTCGATGTCGCCGCCCGCGAACTCGGCGGGCAGGTGCAGGAGTTCGCGGCCATCGGCGTCGACGAAGGTCATCGGACTGCCGCCGGTCCGGACGCGGTGGAGCTCGTCGAGGATCCCCATCCGCCGAAGGACGCGCAGCTGGGTCCCGCCGCGGAAGTCGACGGCCTGGCCGCCCGGGCGCAGGGCGGGGGCGATCTCGACGACGGTGGGGCGCAGGCCGTGGCGGCCGAGCCGGTGGGCGAGGGCGGGGCCCGCGACGCCGGCGCCCGAGATGAGGACGGTACGGGCCGCGGGGCGCGGGCTGCCGATCTGTTCGGACGGTGCGGTCATGGAGGACTCCTGGGCCTGAGATTAACTGTGTCCGATGGACACTGATTCGATACCGTGTACGGTAGACGCAGTTTTGGTGCGAGCGCAAGGTGAATGCGATGGCGAGCGATCAGTGGGGCCCGGCCGTGCGGTTGCTGTGGGGGCCGCCGCCTGCCGGGCCCGCGCGCGGACCGAAGCGGGGGCTCACGCTGGAGGGGATCGCCCGGGCGGGTATCAAGATCGCCGACGCGGAGGGCCTGGGCGGCGCGTCGATGCAGCGGGTGGCCGCGGAGCTGGCCGTCACCAAGATGGCTCTGTACCGGTACGTGCCGGGGAAGGCCGAACTGGTCGCGCTGATGGTGGAGGGCGCGATGCCCGCGGCGGCGCAGTCGCCGGACGGCCCCTGGCGGGAGCGGCTCGAGGAGTGGGCGCGGGGGCTGCTGGAGGGCCTTCGGCTCCACCCGTGGCTGCTGGAAGCGACCGTCGGGGTGCGGGTCATGGGCCCGCGGGAGCTGGAGTGGATGGAGCGGGCGCTCGCCGCGCTGGACGGGTGCGGGCTGACCGGGGCCGAGGCGATGGACGCGGTGGTGCTGCTCGCCGGGCACGTACGCGGCATCGCGGAGCAGGAGCGGGCCGCCGGCGCGGGAGCCGGGTCGGGGGTGGCGGGGGAGGGGCCGGATGCTCAACTGGCGGAGGTGCTGGGCGAGGTGATGCGGGCGCACGGGGACCGGTTCCCCGCACTCGGGGCGGCGCTGGCCTCGGCGGCGGAACACGGCGGCCGGGACCAGGCCCTGGAGTTCGGACTGGGGCGCATCCTGGACGGGCTCGAACTGCTGATGACCCGCCGCGCGGGCGGGAACTGACCCCACGCACGGGCCGGCCGGGACGGTGCGGCAGGGCCCCGGGGGTGTGCCGGCAGCGGCGTGGGCGAAGACCTTCTCGCGCGATACGCCTACAACTGACGTACCACGAGCGGCAGTTCGCCGGGTGCGCTCACCGCGACGCTGCCCGGATACGCCTGGACCAGGACGTCATACACGCCGGACATCTTTCAGACACCGTGTACTGCTCCGGCCGCTCTCATGCCCCTGCCGGGCCGCTTCGAGCACCCCGCCCGGTGTTGTCGCTCAGCCGGATTCGCCCCGCGGACGCAGGACCATGAGCGCGCCTTCCAAGGTCGCCACCATGGCGAAGGGGAATCGGTCGACCTCAGGAAGACCCCGCATGCGCTGTCCGCAGTGCCGTGGAGCGGGTGGCGGCCGCCGTCGAAGCTGCCGAACGGCTCGAACCATCTTCCTCACCCTGCGAAAGACCCCGCGCCGACCACCCCCGAGACACCGGTCCCGGCTCCGGCTTTCGTCTCCGGGGCTGTTTCCGGCCGGCCCTGGGCCCGGTAGCGGCCGGGTGTGGTGCCGAACTCGCGGCTGAAGGCGTGCGAGAGGGCGTACGGGCTGCCGTAGCCGACCCGCCGCGCCACCGAGTCCAGCGGCTCCTCGGACTCGCGCAGTACCGCCGCGGCCAGGCTCAGCCGCCACCACGTCAGGTATGCCATCGGAGGCCGGCCCACCAGGGAGGTGAAACGCCGGGCCAGGGTGGGCCGGGACACCCCGACCTGCGCCGCCAGACGCTCGTTGGTCCACGGCGCGGCCGGGTCCGCGTGCAGGGCCCGCAGCGCGCCGGCCGCCACCGGATCGCCCAGCACCGCCGACCACGTCCCGCTCCCGCCCTCGGTCACCCAGGAGCGGATCATGTAGACGAGCAGCAGGTCGAGCAGGCCGGGCACCGCGATGCCGGAACCAGGCCGCTGCTCGCCCAGCTCACGGCCCAGCAGGTCGATGGCGGACCGCAGTTCGGGCCGTGCTCCCACCCGGGAAGGCAGGTGCACGACCTGCGGCAGCTCCGCCATCAGCGGATGCGCCCGGCTGCGGTCGAGCCGGTACTTGCCGCACAGCATCTCCACCACACCACCACCGGCCCCCGCTCCAGCCGCCGCATCCACCCCGTCCGGCCCGCCCCCGAGCCCGCCAGGCCCGCCAGGTCCACCCCCGGCTCCCGGCCCGCGGCGCCGGCCCGCCCCAACTGCTCGACCCGGCAGACCTGTCGTACGTACCGCGTCCCACTGTCGGAACGGCACCGCCCGCTCCATCTCCCGCGCACCGGCCGGTCGGTCGGCGATCACATGGCCCGCCCCGTGCGGCAGCAGCACCGCGTCCCCCACGCCCAGTGACAGGGGCGCACCGCCTCCGTCGGGCAGCAGCCAGCAGCTGCCCTCCAGCACGATGTGGAACCCGGCGCCGTCGTACGGGTCGAGGCGGGCGCACCAACTCCCTTCCACCCGGACCCGCTGCGAGGAGGGCCGCCCGATCCGTACGGCCGAGATCGCATCGCTCACCACGTCCATCCCGTCACGCTACCGGACCGCCGCCCGGTGTGAGACGCGCGCGTATTGCGGTGAGCCAGACAGGCATTGAGGAGCTCACCGGCTTCTTTCTAGGGTCGTGGCATGACGAATGAGAACAAGCAGTCGATCTGGCTGGGCGATATCGAGGTCATCCGGGTCCGCGAGTGGCAGGGCTTCTTCACCTCCCCCCGCGACCTGGTGCCGGACTCCGCCGCGGTGTGGGAGGACAACAGGCACTGGCTGGCTCCGGACCACTGGGAGCCGGAGCAGGACCAGGCGGTGATGGCCCTGCAGTCCTGGGTCCTGCGCAGTGCCGGCCGGACCGTCCTGATCGACACCGGGGTCGGCAACGGCCGCGAACGCCCCCACACCCCCCGTTTCCACCACTGGCAGACCGACTTCCTGGGCGCCCTGGCCGGCGCCGGCGTGCACCCGGAGGACGTCGACGTCGTGGTCAACACCCACCTCCACGCCGACCACGTCGGCTGGAACACCCGTGACGTGGACGGGGAATGGGTCCCGACGTTCCCCCGCGCCCGCTACCTCATCCCCGCGGCGGACGACTTCCACTTCGGGCCGGGCAACTCCTCGGGGCAGGGCCGAGGCCCGGACGACGGCCTGGTCTACGAGGACAGCATCGCGCCCATCCACCGGGCCGGACAGGCCGTGCTGTGGGACGGCGCCCACCGCATCGACGAACACCTCACCCTGGAGCCGGCTCCCGGCCATACCCCCGGATCGTCCGTCCTGCGTCTGGACTCCCGAGGTGAGCGGGCCGTGTTCGTCGGCGATCTCATGCACAGCCCGGTGCAGATCGTCCAGCCCTCCTGCAACAGCTGTTTCTGCCTGGACCCGGTACAGGCGGCGGCCAGCCGCCGCCGTGTCCTGCAACGGGCGGCGGACGAGCGGGAACTGGTCGTCCCCGCCCACTTCGCCGGCCCGGGCGCCCTGAACATCCGCGCTGCCGCCGACACCTTCGCCCCCGCCTGCTGGGCCTCCTGGCCCCCGTCCGACGACACGGCCGGGGAGCCTGCTGCCCCGTCCGAGGGGGGCGGGCTCGTGGGGGCTGATCGACACGACAGCCCTTAGCATGCGCGGCATGAGTGATCTTGACGAGCGGTTGCGCGGGTTCCGGCTCGATGTGGGGCAGGGGGAGCTGGACGACCTGCGGGAGCGGCTGGGCCGGGTGCGGTGGCCCGACGAGCTGCCCGGGGTCGGCTGGGCGTACGGGATGCCGCTCGCCCGGATGCGGGAGCTCGCCGGCTACTGGCGCGAGGAGTACGACTGGCGGGCGGCCGAGGCCCGGCTGAACGAGTGGCCGCAGTTCACCACGGTCATCGACGGCGCACGGGTGCACTTCGCACACGTCCGCTCGCCCGAGCCGGACGCGACCCCGCTGCTGATGACCCATGGCTGGCCGGGCTCGCCGGTGGAGTTCCAGCGCGTCGCGGGCCCGCTCACGGACCCCCGGGCGCACGGCGGCGACCCGGCGGACGCCTTCCACCTGGTGCTGCCGAGCATCCCCGGCTTCGGCCTCTCGGGGCCCACGACCGAGACGGGCTGGGAGTTCAAGCGGGTGGCCCGGGCCTTCGGCGTGCTGATGGACCGCCTCGGCCACCGGTCGTACGGGGTGCAGGGCGGCGACTGGGGGGCCGCGATCTCGCGGGAACTCGGGCTGATCCGGCCGGACCGCGTGATCGGAGTGCACCTGAACCTGTTGCCCGGGGGCGGGGCCACCGCCGAACCCCGGCCGGAGGAACTGGCCGCGCTGTCCCCCGCCGAACAGGAACGGACGCTGGCCTCCTGGGAGCGGTACCGGATCTGGGCGCGCGAGCGGCAGGGGTACGCCGACATCCAGGCGACCCGCCCGCAGACCCTCGCGTACGGGCTCAACGACTCGCCGGTCGGCCTGCTCGCCTGGATCGCGGAGAAGTTCACCGAGTGGAGCGACCCCGCGTGCCCGGTGGACCGGGACCAGATGCTGACCAACGTGATGCTGTACTGGCTCACCGGAACGGCCGGCAGCGCGGCCCGCATCTACTACGAGCGGGCCCACGCCGCGTACGCCGGCCTGCCGCCCGAGGTGTCGCGGACCCCGACCGCACTGGCCGACTTCCCCCGGGACAACTTCATCCCGCTGCGCCACGTCGCCGCGCGCACCGACACCATCGTGCGCTGGACCTCGTACGACCGGGGCGGTCACTTCCCCGCCATGGAGGTGCCCGAGCTGCTGGTGGGGGACATCCGCGCCTTCTTCCGGCAACTGCGCTGACCGGCATGTGAAAACGTGTGGGCCGGGGCCGGACCGGATGTGATGATCGCCCGGTGATCGATGAACAGCGGACCCGGCCCGTACTGACGGGCGACGAGCGCGCCACCTTGACCAGCGTCCTGCAGTGGCAGCGGGACACCCTGATGATGAAGTGCGCGGGGCTGAGCGAGCAGCAGTTGCGCATGAGGGCGGTGGCCCCGTCCGGGCTGAGCCTGCTCGGGCTGGTGCGCCACCTCGCGGAGGTCGAGCGCGGATGGTTCCGCAACGCCCTGGCCGGGGAGGACGTACGGGGCTACTTCCCGAAGAACGAGGCGGGGGAGTGGACGGAGTTCCACGTCGAGGACGCGGACGTGGCCGGCTCGTTCAGGATCTGGGAGGAGACGTGCGAGCGGTCGCGCGCGATCGTGGACGCCGCCGAGTCCCTCGACGTGACCGGGCACTCCGGCGACCAGTCGTACTCGCTGCACTACATCCTGGCCCACATGATCGAGGAGTACGCCCGCCACAACGGGCACGCGGACCTGCTGCGCGAGGCGATCGACGGGACGACCGGGGAATGACCCGGGCACGACCCGGAACGACCCCGCCATGACCCGGAAATGACCGGGCCGTGGCGGGGCCCGGCCCTGTACGGTCCGAAGCCATGCGGATCACGAAGTACACCCATGCATGTGTCCGGATCGAGCAGGGCGGCCGGGTACTCGTCATCGATCCCGGCACGTGGAGCGAACCGGCCGCCCTGACCGGCGCGGACGCCGTGCTGGTGACCCACGAGCACACCGACCACGTCGACGTGCTGCGCCTGGCGGGGCTCGGCGTACCGGTCTACGCCCCCGCCGAGGCGGACATTCCGCGGCTGGACGTCATCGGGGTGTCCTCCGGTGCGGAGTTCACCGCCGCGGGCTTCCGCATACGGGCGGTCGGCGGCCGCCATGCCTTCGTCTACGGCGGCCAGCCCGACTGCGCGAACCTCGGTTACGTCGTCGAGGACGCGGTCTACCACCCGGGTGACTCCCTGCACGTGCCCGAGCAGGAGATCGAGACACTGCTGGTGCCGGCGCAGGGGTCGTGGCTGAAAATGGTGGAGGCCATCGATTTCGTCAAGGCCGTGAACCCGCGGAGGGCGTTCGCCATTCACGACGCGCAGATCAACGACCGCGGTCTCAGCAGCGTCAACGGCTGGCTCGGTGAGGAGACTTCGCACGGCTACCGCTATCTGCGGCCCGGCGAATCGCTCTGAGGCGCCGGACCCCTCCTGGCCCCGCCACCTGCGGAGGAGCAGGATAGTCTCCGTCGAATGGTTCGACAGGGATCCCTCTCCGCACTGCGGCACAAGCCGTTCAGATTATTCCTCCTGGCACGTCTGATCTCGATGAGCGGCACGGCGATGGCTCCCGTGGCCCTGGCGTTCGCCGTGTTCGGATTCGACAGCAGCCCGGCGTCCCTGGCGATCGTCCTCGCCGCCAACACCGCCCCGCAGCTCGTCCTGCTCCTCGTCGGAGGAGTGATCGCGGACCGGTTCTCCCGCCAACGGGTCATTGTCATCGGCAATGTGCTGCCGGCCGTCACCCAGGGCTGCGTCGCACTGCTCGTGGTGACGGGAACGGCCACCACCGGGCGGATCGCCCTGTTCGCGGCGCTGGCGGGCTGCGCGTCGGCACTGACCCAGCCCGCCATGAACAGCCTGCTGCCGCAGCTCGTCGATCCCGGCGAGCTGCAGCAGGCGAACGCGCTGATGCGGTTGCCCGGCAACGTCATCCGCATCCTCGCGCCGGCGGTCGGCGGCGCCCTCGTGGCCTTCATCGGCCCGGAACTGACCCTGGGCTGGGACGCCGCCAGTTTCGCGGTCGCGGCCCTCCTCTGCAGCCGTCTTGACGTGTCCGGACCTGTCAAGACCACGGCTTCAGTTCTCCGCGACTTCAAGGATGGCTGGAAAGAGTTCTCCCGTCTCTCCTGGATCTGGTCCTACACGCTGTCCGGCACCGTGGTCGTCGCCCTCTGGCTCGGCGGCTATCAGCTCCTCGGCCCCGTGATGGCACAGAACAGTCATCTGGGTGCTCCTTCGTGGGGAATCGTCCAGGGGGCATTCGCGGCAGGCCTGCTCCTGGGTGGAATCGTTTCACTCAAATGGAAGCCGTCCAGGATCATGGTCGTGTGCGTATGCGCCAACCTGCCTCTCGCGCTGCCCTTCCTCGCACTCGCCTGGGGCGCGCCGCTCGCCGTGCTGGCCGGGGCGGCCGTCATGGCGGGCATCGGTCTCGACATCGCGATCGTGTGCTGGAACACCGCCGTGCAGGAACAGCTCCCGTCCGAGGTGCTCGGGCGGGTCAGCTCCTTCAGCTCGGCCGGTGAGCTCATGTCCGTCCCGCTGGGCTACCTCGTCGTGGGCGCCGCGGCGACCTCCCTCGGTACGGAGTCCGTCCTTCTCTGGAGTGCCGTACTGATGACCTCGGCGAGCCTGGTGCTGCTGCTCGCCCCGAGCCTGTGGGCGGTACGCAGGCTGCCCGCGGACCCGGGTCCGGCCGCCGCGGCGGCGGCGGGAGACCAGGACCGAAGGGGCCGGACCGGCCGGGCGCCCGATCAGGTGGCACGCCCGTAGCGGACCGCTGTGCTCCAGATCCGCTCCAGGCGCACCCGGGTACCGGGGCGTGGAGCATGCCAGATGCGGTCGTCGCCGGCGTAGATCCCCACGTGGGTCATGGTCGCGCCGCTGGGGAAGAAGACCAGGTCCCCGGCCGCGCGATCGGCCTCGGGGATGTGGCGGGTGTGCTCGTACTGCTGCTCGGCGGTGCGTGGAAGCCGTTTGCCCGCCTTCTTGAAGGCGTAGAGGGTGAGGCCCGAGCAGTCGAAGCGTTTGGGGCCCGTGGCGCCGTAGGCGTACGGCGAGCCCTGTTTGGAGGCGGCCACCGCGACGGCTCTGGCGCCATACGGGGCGGTGGCGTGTGCCGGGGCTGCGGGGCCGGTCGTTACGGCGGCCGTCAGGAGCAGCAGCGAGAGGACGGCGCGGGCTCTGGGGCAACAACACGTGGGGAGAAGGCCCTTGGGGGCCTTTCGGAAGTCGGTCCTGAAGCAGGACATCGTGACACCTCCGCAATCGGTGGGCAGGGTAACAGTCAGATCAGTGATCGGGGTCCTGTTCTCGGTCGATACGTCATGGCTCTGACGGCGGACCAGTTTTCTCCGACGGGATCCGCCGAACAGCGCGGGACACAGTCTCATTTATCTCGATTTTGCATTCGATTCGAGATCATAAGGCTGAAGGATTGCCATATGGGCATGCCCGACACGCCGGTCCACGGCGCAGACGCGGGCTCGCCCCGGATAATCGATGCGAGGCCGGATCCGCCGACTTCTATGATCATCGGATGGAGAATCCCCGTTACCCCGTGAAGCCCCGCCCCGGAGACCTGGTCGCCGTACTTTCGCCCTCGTCAGGCCTCCCCGGCCTGTTCCCGCTGCCCTACGAGTTGGGGCTGAGCAGACTCCAGGACGACTTCGGGTTGAAGGCGGTGGAATACCCGACGACCCGGACGATGGGTGCGACGCCCGAGGCGCGGGCCGCCGACATCCACGCGGCCTTCGCGGACCCCGACATCAAGGCGGTGATCGCCAGCATCGGCGGCGACGACCAGATCACCGTCCTTCCCCACCTCGACCGCGACCTCCTGCGCGCCAACCCCAAGCCGTTCCTCGGCTACAGCGACAACACCAACCTGCTGCTGTTCCTGCGGGACTTGGGCATCGTCGGCTACCACGGCGGATCGGTCATGGTCGGGTTCGGCCGGCCCGGCGCGATGCACCCGTCGACCGCCGACTCCCTGCGGGCCGCGCTGTTCACCTCGGGCGAGTACGAGCTCACCGCGGCCGGCGCCTACGGGGACGTCAACAGCCCCTGGGAGGACCCGCACACCTTCGCATCCGAGCCGTACATGGAACCTGCCGACGGCTGGTCCTGGCACAACGCCGACCGGGTCGTCGAAGGCATCAGCTGGGGCGGCAACCTGGAGATCATCTCCTGGCTGCTGATGGCCGACCGCGTGGCGCGGCCGGTCGAGTCCTACGTCGGCAACGTGCTGTTCCTGGAGACCTCCGAGGAGATGCCGCCCGCCGAAGAGGTCTACCGGATCCTGCGCGGCATGGGTGAACGCGGGCTGCTGCGGCAGTTCCCCGCGCTGCTCATGGGCAGGGCGAAGAGCTGGTCGTTCGAGAACCGGCTCGACGCGGGGGCCAAGGCGGACTTCCGCCGGCAACAGCGCGAGGCCGTCCTACGGGCCCTGCGCCAGTACGCCCCCGACACCATGGTGGTGTTCGACGTCGACCTCGGCCACACCGACCCGCAGCTCGTGATCCCCGTCGGAGGCCGCATCCGGGTGGACGGCCCGGCCCGCCGGATCGTCGTCACGTACTGAGCCCCGGCTCAGCGGCTGTCGGAGCGGTAGGCGCGCATCGTCAGGGGCATGAAGACCGCGGTGATGCCCGCCGCCCAGAGCAGCGACCAGAGGATCGGCCCGCCCGCCGGAGTACCGAGCAGCAGCCCCCGGAACGCGTCCGACAGATAGGTCACGGGGTTGACCTCGACCCATGCCTGGAGCCACCCGGGGTGTCGACCTCGACGAACGCGCTGCTCGTGAAGGTGAGCGGGAAGATGAAGGTGAAGGCGAAGACCTGCACCTTCTCCACGTCCGCGGCCGTCATCCCGATCAGCACCGCCGTCCACGAAACGGCCGCCGCGAATGTCAGCAGCAGCAGGGTCGCGCCGAGGAAGCCCGCCGGACCGCCGGTGATCTCGAAGCCCAGCACCGTGCCGAGCGCGATCATCAGGAGCATGGCCCACAGCTGTTTGGCCAGGTCGGCCACGATCCGGCCGAACAACGGAGCCGAACGGGCGATCGGCAGGCTGCGGAGCCGGTCGAACACGCCCTTGGTGAGGTCGGTGTTCAGTGACATGGCGGTATACATGCTCATGAACAGCGTGTTCTGAACGATGATCCCCGCGAGCGCGTACTGGAGGTACTCCTGAGGGGAGCCCGCCATCTGCCCGCCGAAGACGTAGGTGAACAGGAACACGAACATGATCGGCGTGATGCTGTAGTCGACGAGCTCCAGCGGATTGTGCTTCACGGAGACCAGGCTGCGCCAGGCCATGGTGGCGGTCTGCCGCAGGGCCGCCGGCGGCCGCACCCGGCCGCCGCGGCCCAGGTCCGTGAGGGTCGTGCCGGTCATGACGGACTCGCGGTGGTCTTGCCCGCGCCGTTCGGGCCGAGCACCGTACCCGCCGGAACCTCAAGGTCCACCCCGTCCAGCGCGCGGGTCTCCTTGAACCGCTTGGCCAGGCCCTCGGCCCGGATCGCGTGTCTCACGGGATCACCTCGCTCGCGCGGAAAACGGCATCCCTTCCACTCTGACGCACACCACCGGCAGTCGCCCCGGCGGGCGGAAGCCGCTCGACCGGCGGCGGATGGTCCTACGAGGGTCCGCAGGCGGCCGGAACGGCGGCGGGCCGGGGAGCGATCCGTATCCGGTCCCGCACGTACTCCACGGTCTCGCCCGGCAGGATCAGCAGCCCGGGCTCCCCGTCCTGACCCGCCCCGCCGATCGGCTGCACCTGGACGGCCGGGCCGAGCCCGCCGGCCATGAACACCGTCGGGTCGACCTCCCAGCCGTGCGAGGCGAGCCACAGCTCCAGCGCCGCCGTGTCCCGTGCCTGCGCGTCGCGCGGCCACTCGAACGTCGTGCTCCCCATCCCTGCCCCCTGTAGGTGGTCGGATCACCGCCGATGATCCTGCCACCCCCCTCTGACAGTCGCAGCCCGATATCGACGCGCACCCGCACCCCCGCCGTGCGGGGAGTGCGGGCGCGCGTCAGGCCGGTGACCCGTCCGGATCAGCCGTTGCGGTGGTGCCGGCGGCCGTTCCAGGAGTCGGTGTCGAGGACGTTGCCACGGTTGTCGCGCAGGGTGGCGGTGTCGCGCTCGTCCCAGATCTGGTGGCGGCGGTCCTGGTAGACGTCGCGGCGGGTGTCGCGGCCCTGGCCGGTGTGGACCTTCACGCTGGACTGGCCGTCCAGGCGGAAGTCCTCGAAGCGGTAGCGGTTGCCCTGCCGGTCCGTGAGGGTGAAGCCGCGCAGGTTGACGCTCCGGCGCCCGGTGTTCTTGACCTCGACCCACTCCCGGTTCAGCGCACGGTCGGAGCGGTCGCGGCCGGCGGTGCCGTACTGGACGTCGCTGATGACGATCGAGGAGTGCGGAGCCCGGTGGTCGCGGTCGCGCCGGTGGTCGTCGGCGGTGGCCGGGAGGGCGGCGGCACCGACGAGGGCGCCGGCGGCCAGGAACGCGGCGACGAACCGGCGGGTGGCGAGAGAAGCAGACATGAAGATGACCCCTTCAACAGACAGCAGCCCGGTCCGCCTTGTACGGGGCGGGTGGGCCTGGAACCGTTCCCGGCGTCCTGCCGAGGAGCCACACTCTGGCCCCCAACCACCACCAAAAGCCACTAATTCGGGGCGTGTTGCAAAATGCGGATGTATCGGTGACTCTCGCGTGTATCGGACACATGTCAATGCCGTGCTGACGCGAACGGGGGGAGCGCGCCGAACAAGCCTTGGCGGGCCCGGAGACGGCGGCCTTCCCGGACGGGCGTGCTGCCCCCACGACCCCCTCCCGCTCTGCGCCGAACGGGTTCAGGGCCCTGTAACGACCGCTCCAACCGTTTCTTCGGACGTGCGAACGTCAATGGTTCTGGCGATCGAATCGAGGAGCTGGAGCTCGTCCGTAGTCAGCCGGAGTGCGCCCGCCGCCACGTTGTCGGCGAGGTGATCCGGGTTGCCCGTCCCGGGGATGGCCAGTACGTGGGAGCCCTGCCGCAGGATCCAGGCGAGCCGCACCTGCGCCGGTGACGCTTCGTGCGCCCGGGCGACGGCGCGGACCTCGTCGTGCTCGGTCCGGACGGCGCCGGCCTCGCGCCCCTCTCCCGCGATGGAGAAGAAGGGCACGAAGGCGATACCGCGCTCCGCGCAGGCGCGGAGCATCCCCGTCCGGTCGGGCGCGTCGATCCCGTAGCGGTTCTGGACGCACACCACCGGCGCGACCGCCTCGGCCTGGGCCAGGTGCTCCGGGCGGGCGTTGGAGATGCCGAGATGGCGGACCAGTCCGGCGTCACGCAGTTCGGACAGGGCCCCGAAGTGCTCGCTGACGGACTCCTGGCCCATGATGCGCAGGTTCACCACGTCGAGGTGGTCCCGGCCGAGCTGGCGCAGGTTCTCCTCGACCTGGCCGCGCAGCTGGTCGGGACGGGCCGATTCGGCCCACCCGCCGGAGGCGTCCCGGGCGGGGCCGACCTTGGTGGAGACGACGAGGCCGTCCGCATACGGCGCCAGCGCCGAGTTGATCAGCTCATTGGCCGAACGCAGCCGCGAGAAGTAGAACGCGGCGGTGTCGATGTGGTCGACGCCGAGCTCGACCGCCCGGCGCAGTACGGCGATCGCCCGGCCGCGGTCGCCGGGAGTGCCCTCATGGAAGGCCGCGCTGCCGGTCAGGCGCATGGCGCCGAAGCCGATCCGGTTGACCGTGAGATCACCGAGCACCCATGTGCCCGAAGCTGCCGCGGAAACCGTGTGCGACGTCATCTGATTGATCAACTCCATCCGATCGGCCATCGCCCCCCGATGGTTCAGGGCGAGGCGGGTCCTGGAGTATGCGCAGGTGAAAGGCGTGCCCGAAAGGCGCGCAGAGGTGGTGGAAGATCACATTGCGAGCCGGAATCCCGAGGGTGGGCGGGACGTTCTCCCTGCAGAAGCTTTCTCCCCCTCACCCCTGTCCAGGAGCGCGCGGTCGCGCCCCTGTGCCCGATAATGGTGTCGACGGGGCATTCGCACGGAGGAGGCCGGAATGGGACGGGACAGCAGGTACGAGCTGGTCTTCGCCGCCCCTGACCATGCGGTGCCGGGTGGCGAGGAATCGGTCCTCGTACACCGCACCGACCGGACCGGGCCCGGCGGCCATCCGATCTACGCCGACGACACCGGAATCGTGCAGGCGGAGATCAGCGACCAGGGCGACGTACGCATGATCGCGAGCGGCGGCCACCAGGAACCCGCCTCGCGGGTGAGCGTCCGGGCCGTGCCCAGCGTGTGACACGCAGTGCTCCGGCGACGCGGGTGCCCAGGCCGGTTCGCCACCGTCATCCGGGAACGCGGATCCCCGGCGGGCACGGAACCTCGCACCAGACACGCTTGCCGTCCACCCCCGGTTCGGAGCCCCAGTCCCGGGCCAGACGTTCCACGATCAGCAGTCCGTGACCGACCGGCCCTCCCCGGTCGCCCGGCCCGTGCGCCGGCACGCGCACCGGCGGGGCCGGGTTGCCGTCCGTGACCTCGATCCGCAGCCGCTCGGCCGAGAAGTCGAGGACGAGCGCCCGGGGCCCTCCGCCGTGCAGACAGGCGTTGGCCACCACCTCCGACACCAGCAGGAGCACATCTTCGGCGCTCTCGCGGTCGGCCTCTCCCGTCCCGGGGAGCCAGCGCCAGGCGGTCAGCGCCTGGCGGGCGAAGTCACGGCTGCGCGAGACGACATCGGTGGTTCCGGACAGCATCAGGCTCCAGATCCGGTCGGACGGACCGCGCTGCTCCATGACGCTCAGGCTCCTCCGCCGCTCGGCGTCCTCAGGGCTTCCGCCACATCGGAGTGGACGGGGAACACACCGTCCGCACCGGTGATCCAGAACATCCGGGCGACAGGTCCGTGCAGACCGGCCAGTTCGAGGCCGGCTCCCGCCTCCTGCGCCGCGAGACGCGTGTTCAGCAGTACGTTCAGCCCGGTGGAGTCGCAGAACCCGAGCCCCGCCATGTCGACCAGCAGCCGCCGGCCCGGGGCGAGTGCCTCGTCGAGCGCGTCCCGCAGCGGCTGCGCCGTGTCGTGGTCCAGTTCCCCCGTGAGCGTGAGGACGACAGCTCCGTCCACGGCCGCCACCGCGACGGTGAAGCGTTCACCCTCCGCTTCCGGCACCATCCGGCATCACCCTTCCGTCGTGCACTTCTGCACCTGCCCGGGTTCCGCCGCGATATGCCTGTCCGTCCCGTACGGACAGGGGGCGCCTCATGCCGCCTCGGCCCGCTGTTCCTCGCCGAGCAGCCCCTCCCGCAGCCGGCCCAGGATGCGGCCCAGCAGCCGGGAGACGTGCATCTGCGACATGCCCAGGCGCTCGCCGATCTCGGCCTGGGTCAGCTCCTCGCCGAAACGCAGGGCAAGTATCGTCCGGTCCCGCTCGGACAGCCCGCCCACCAGCGGTTTGAGCGATTCCAGATCCTCGACCGTCTCGAAGCGGCCCTCCTCGACGCCGAGGCTCCGGGACGACACGCCGGGGGCCTCGTCGTCCTCGGCCGCCACGGTGACGTCGAGGGACAGGCTGGAGAACCCGTTGGCCGCGAGCCGGCCCTCGCGGACCTCGTCCACGGTGATGTCCAGCCGCTCGGCGAGCTCCTGCGCGCCCGGAGCGTGGCCCAGCTCCTGCTCCAGGGCGTCGTTCGCCTTCGCCAGGTCGATGCGCAGCTCCTGCAGCCGGCGCGGTACGCGGACGGCCCAGGTCGTGTCACGGAAGTACCGCTTGATCTCCCCCACGATGGTGGGCAGGGCGAACGACATGAACTCGAACCCGCGCTCCGGATCGAACCTGTTGATGGCTTTGATCAGGCCGATGGTGCCGACCTGCAGAACGTCCTCCCACGGCGCGCCGACGTGACGGACGCGCGTGGCCGCGTACTTGACCATGCTCAGGTTCAGCTCGACCAGGGTGTTGCGCACGTACGAGTACTCTGCGGTCCCCTCGTCCAGTTCGTGCAGCCGCCGGAAGAGCGTGACCGACAGGTCGTGGGCGTCAGCGGTGCTCACGGACCGCGGATCGCGGATCTCGCGAGGGTCCTGCGGAGCGTCCTGCTGATGCGCGGAGCCGGCCTGGATACGGAGAGTGGCAGGCATGAAGCCCTCCTCGGGGAGTTCCCCTCGACCCCCATACCCGCTCCCGGCGGGTTGAAGCTGTGCACGCCGTGGCCGTGCGTCACTCTTCGTGAGCGTCCGGGCGGTCCAGGGCGCGATACCGGTCGAACGCCTCGCGGGCGTCCGGTATGAACGCGGAGCGGCGGACGAGTTCCTCGAGTTCGGGCTCGGTCAGCCAGTCGAACCAGGCGACTTCCGTGGGGTCGGGCCGGACCGGTGCGGTGATCACGGCTTCATGAAGGCCCAGCCAGTAGGGGCTGATCGCCCCGTCGCACAGGAACTTGAGCACGAAGCGGGGAACGGCGCGGACCCCGAGCTCCTCCGCCAGTTCCCGGGCCGCCGCCTCCTCGTACGACTCGCCGACGTCGACGGCCCCACCGAGCATCCAGTTGAACTGCCCCGGGAAGCGGGACGCGCCGTCCGGGCGGCGGTGCACGAGGATCCGGCCGTCGCCGTCGCGGCACACGATCGTCGCGACGCGGTGCGGCCAGCGCTCGCGAATCGCCTCCGCACGGTCTACGACCGCCACGACGCGGTCCTCCTCATCGACCCGTTCGACCAGTTCGCCCATGGACACATGATCGCAGGGGCCTCTCCCTCTCTCAGGTACGGGTGTCCGGCAGGTACGGGTGTCCGGCCGGCCCCGGGAGCGGGCCGCGGCCCGACAGCGGGTCAGCTGCCGGGCCGGACCACCACCGCCACCACCTCGACCGGCGCGCTGTAGCGGAAGTGGAGGACGAACGGCACCATGTCGCCCGCCTGCCAGCGGGCCGGCTTCGTCCGGGTCGTGACGCTCAGGCCGGAGGGGGACATGGCGACGGTGCCGCCCGCGGTCACCCTCACCGGACCCGCAGGCCGTAACAGGTCGGCCCCGAGCCCGGAGCTCTCCCGCCGGCTGAGCAGTGTCTCCTCGACGCCAGGTGACGTCACCTCGGTCAACTGGTCGTCCGCGCCACCGATGTTGGTGATGTCGAAGAAGGCGGCCGTGTCCCGGCTGCTGCCCTGGGGCAGGAGGACACGGCCGTTCCCGGCGGCGATCTGCGGCGGGCTGCCCGCGGCGCCGGACGAGGTCCAGGCCGTCAGACCGGCCAGCGCGAGCGCGCAGGCGGCCACCGGGACGATCGAGGCGCGCAGCCCCTCGTGCACGCGTCGACGGGTCGGGAGACGGCCGCCCGGGGGCTGCTCCGAAGGTGAATGCGTCATCGCCCCGCACCTCTCGTCCGGCTGCTCGTACCTGCCCGTCGTGCCTGCGGTGCCGGCTGCCAGGTACGCAACCGGAGACTGTTGGCCACCACCATCAGGGAACTCACCGACATCGCGGCTGCCGCGACCATCGGGTTGAGCAACCCCACCGCGGCGAGCGGCACGGTGACGACGTTGTAGCCGAAGGCCCAGACGAGGTTGGCCCGGATCGTCCCGAGGGTCCGCCTGGCCAGCTCGACGGCGTCGGCGACCGACTCGATGTCGCCTCGTACCAGCGTGACGTCGGCCGCGCCGATGGCCACGTCCGTTCCGCTCCCCATGGCGATGCCGAGGTCGGCCCCGGCCAGGGCGCCGGCGTCGTTCACCCCGTCGCCGATCACCGCGACCCGTCGCCCCTGACCGCGTAACTCCCGTACGAGCCGCGCCTTGTCCTCGGGCGAGCAGTGCGCGTGCACGTCCCCGATCCCGAGGGCGGCGGCGACCCGGGTCGCGGTGGCCTCGCGGTCGCCGGTGGCCAGCACCGGCTCCACCCCCAGGCGCCGCAGCCGGTCGACGGCCCGGTAACTGCCGGGGCGCAGGGCGTCCCCGAGAGCGATCAGAGCCTGGTCGGCGCCGTCCACCCGGACCAGGACCGGGGTGTGCGCGGCCGCCTCGGCCTCGGCCAGGGCTCTGTCCAGCGACGGGTGCAGGTCCGCACCGGCGGCGCAGACCTCCACGCGGTGCCCCTCCACCACCCCGGTCACACCGATGCCCGCGGTGGCCCGGAATCCGGTGACCTCGGCCGGCGGACTACGGTGCGGCTCCTGCCGGGAGTACGCGACCACGGCGCGGCCCAGCGGGTGCTCGGAACCCTGTTCCACCGTCGCGGCCAGCCACAGGGCCCGCTCCGCGCCCATCCCGTCGGGCACGGCCGTCACGCGCGTGACGGTCATCCGGCCGGTCGTCAGCGTGCCGGTCTTGTCCAGGACCACGGTGTCGACGTGCCGCAGGGTCTCCAGCGCCCGCGGGCCGCTGACCAGCAGACCCAGCTGCGCGCCCCGGCCCGTCGCCGCCAGCAGGGCGGTGGGGGTCGCCAGCCCCAGGGCGCAGGGACAGGCCACGACCAGGACGGCCACACAGGCCGTGACGGCCGCCTGCGGATCGGCCCCGGCACCGAGCCAGAAGCCGAGAACGGTGACGGCCAGGGCCAGCACCACCGGGACGAAGACCCCCGCCACCGTGTCGGCCAGGCGCTGGGCCCGGGCCTTTCCGGACTGTGCCTCGGTGACCATGCGGGTGATCCGGGCGAGTTGGGTGTCCGCGCCGACCGCGGTGGCCCGGACGACCAGCAGACCGCCCGCGTTGACCGCACCGCCCACCACCGCCTGGCCGGGGCCCACCTCGACGGGCTCGCTCTCGCCGGTGACCAGGGAGAGGTCGACGGCCGAACCGCCGGAGGCCACCACCCCGTCCGTCGCGACCCGCTCGCCCGGCCGGACGACGAACTCCTGACCCACCCGCAACTGCCCGATCGGGACGAGCCGCTCGGCGCCGTCCTCCCGTACCGTCACGTCCTTTGCGGCCAGACCGGCGAGCGAGCGCAGTGCCTCACCCGTGCCACGGCGGGCCCGGGATTCGAGGAAACGCCCGGTCAGCACGAACAGCGGGACCCCGACCGCGGCCTCCAGGTAGATGTGGGCCACCTCGCCGCCCGCCGAGGGCAGCAGGCTGAACGGCATCCGCATCCCCGGATCGCCCGCCCCGCCCAGGAACAGGGCGTACGCCGACCAGGAGAAGGAAGCGACCACGCCCAGCGACACCAGCGTGTCCATCGTCGCCGCCGCGTGCCGCAGCCCCCGTACCGCGCGGGTGTGGAACGGCAGCGAACCCCAGACGGCGACCGGCGCGGCGAGCACGAAGCACAGCCACTGCCAGTTGCGGAACTGAAGGGCGGGTGCCATCGACAGCGCCAGAACCGGAACGGACAGCAGGGCGGTGATCAGCAGCCGCCGCACCTCCTCGCGGCCCGGGGCACCCTCGGTCCCCACCGACGGCGTCCGGTCCTCCGCGGGCCCGGGCGGCGCCGGCACCGAGGCGCTGTAGCCCGCCCGCTCGACCGCCGAGACAAGATCCTCCGTCGTCACGTGCGACGGATGCACCACCCGGGCCCGCCCGGTGGCGAGGTTGACCGTGGCGCGCACGCCCTCGATCCTGGCCAGCCGCTTCTCGACACGGTTCACGCAGGCCGCGCAGGTCATCCCGCCGACGACCAGATCGGTGGTGGCCACCACCTCCGTCCGCCCGGCCGTCACCGCGTGCCACCCGTACCGCCGCTGTGCCCGTGCGGCCGTCCCAGGTCCCCGACGAATCCCGGGCTGTCGACCTGGGTGGACCGCATGCCGGGGGCCACCGGGCCAGCGCTCGCCCCCACCGCGTACGCCGCGCCGAACATCACTATGAGGAGCGCTGTGAAGCCGGCGAGAGCGGGCGGCGGCGCCCACCGCTTGAGCGCGGTGATCGCCAGGGTCGGGTACTCAAGCCGGTCCGTCATCGTCACTCCGGATACTTGTACTCGGTTCCAGACGGACGAGGTGCCGATCAGGCCGTGCCGGAGCCCGGACGGCACTTCCTCCGGCGAGGTGGTCGCAGAGAAGCGGAGGAAAGTTCCCGCGACTTTTCGACTGCGTGCGAGCGCCCGCGCGGGGTGCCGGGAGCGAGGTCACAGGGGCGGACCCTTATGAACCTCTTGCTCCGTATGTCACTCTGGGCGGGCGTACCGGGTCACCCGCCCGCCGCACGCCCCGGCCGACCGACCGACACGGAAAATGCCCATGTCCTTGCCGTTCCCGTACCGAGCCGTCCCCGCCGTGCTGGCCGGTGCCGTGACCGCCCTGCTGGCGGCGTGCACCCCCTCGACCGCCGCCGGCGCGGCGGTACCCGCTTCCGTCCCGGCCGCCACACCCCCGGCGGTGGTGACCTCCGCCGCTGCCCCCGCACCCGTGCCCGTGCCTGCTCCGGCTTCCGCGCCCGTGGCCTCCACCCTGTCCATACCCGCCGCGGGTATCACCGGGCTGCGCGTGGTTCCGTACGAGGGCACCACCGACGACATACCGGGGACCCGCATCCAGGACCTCGGCGTGGCGGCCAGCCCGTACGGGAAGCGGGGCGGGGTCGGGCCGGGCCAGGTGGGCAATTTCCTCGTCACCGCGCACCGCATGTCGGCCGGCGGTCCGCTGAGGGACCTGCCCACCGTCGAACAGGGCGACACGGTCCTCGTGACCGTGGGCGAGGTGGTGTACACCTACGAGATCACCGCGACCCGCAAGACGTCCTTCCGGTCGGAGCGCTCGCTGAGCGAACAGCGCGCCGCCGTGCCCGGGGCACCCGGGGCGGCCCCCACCCAGGCCATGATCACGATCTCGACCTGCGCCACACCGGAGGACCACGCCGAGGGCAACTTCTGGAGCGACGCCCAGGGCAACCCCGAGCACCGCATCGACAAGATAGGCGTGCTGCGCAAGACCTCCCCTAAGGCGTGAGCCGCCGGTGCGCGGCGCGCGCGTGGACAAGGCGGGCGATGACGGTTCCCGTGCCCGCCGCGGCGAGGAGGCAGGCGAGACGTACCAGGTCGTAGGGGGTCTCCCAGCTGAGCTCACCCACGGGCGCGGTCGCGAAGACGTTGAGGACGAGCCAGCAGAGCAGGGCGGTCCCCGGGGCGGCGGTGAGGCGGGCTCCGGTGCTCACCACGGCCACGGCGAGGGAGAGCGCCATGAGGTCGACGGTGGGGTCGTCCGGTCCGTCCAGGAGGTTCAGCACGGCGACCAGGGCGACGGCCGCGACGGCCGCCGAGGCCCAGACCGAGGTGGTCGAGACAGGGCTGGGTACGGGACGAATGCCTGAGCTGATCCGTTTCCACTCGACCATGCGACGCCTCCTTCGCGCGATGCCCCGCCGTCGGGGCTCTCGGAGATGATGCCCCACCGGGGGAGGGCACCCGGCGCCGTGAGCGGGGCCGCGCTGCTGCGCCGTCCGCCCCCGGCCGCTCGAAAGGCGCGTCGCTAAAGTGGCTGCAGGGGTGGAGACTTCGCGGCTCCCCTCCGTCGGCCACCGCACACACCAGGGGTTTCCCGTGCCCGCTCCGCACCGGCGGCTCCCCTCACCGACGCCGCCGGGCGACGCGGGCCCACCGTCGCCGTCGACGCCTGAGCCCGGGCACCGGCAGCACGACCCGTCAGACCTGCTCGGTGGGACGTACGAGGAGTTCGGCGACGGCGACGTGCCGGGGGCGCGTGACGGTTCATGCTGCCGATGCCCCGCGGATCCTGGTTCCACCTACCGCGCCGGCACGCCCGCGCCGGGGGGCCGCCGGCGTCGGTGGCGGGTGCGCGGGGAATACTGGCTGAATGCGTCAGACGCCGCCGCCCGCCATGGTCCCGGAACCGATATCGGCCGCCCCGCCGCACCCGGTGGACCGGCCCCTGCTCACCCAGTCCTGGCTCGACCTGGCGTTCCTGCACTGGGCCGCCGACCCGGCCCAGGTCGCCCCGCTGCTGCCGGCCGGCACCGTGCCGGACACCCTGGACGGGGTCACGTACGTCGGCCTGGTGGCCTTCCGTATGCACAAGGTCGGCTGGTTCCGCCTTCCCGGCGTCCCCTATCTGGGCTCTTTCCCCGAGACCAACGTCCGCCTCTACTCGGTCGACGCCGATGGCCGCCGGGCCGTGGTCTTCCGTTCGCTGGACGCCTCCCGGCTGATCCCGGTGGCCGTCGGCCGGGCCGCGTTCCGACTGCCGTACGTCTGGTCCCGGATGACGGTCCGTCATGACGGCGACACGGTCACGTACACCAGCAGCCGACGCCTGCCCGGCCCGCGCGGCGCGCACAGCCGGATCGCCGTACGCGTGGGTGGGCGCATCGCGGAGCCGACGGCCCTGGAGCACTTCCTGACCGCCCGCTGGGGCATGCACACGCAGCTCTTCGGCCGGCCGCTGTACGTCCCGAACGCGCACCCGCGCTGGCCGCTGCACCGCGCGGAGCTCCTCGACTGCGACGAGGACCTGGTGGCCGCGGCGGGCCTGCCCGCCCCGGCCGGACCGCCCGTGAGCGTGCTCTACTCGCCCGGGGTCCCCGTACGGTTCGGGCGGCCGTCCCCGGGGCGCTCCTGACACGGGTGCGACGCCCGCCGGGGGCCTACACGGTCGTGCGGGGCTCGCCGCGGCCGGGTGTGTCGTTCGCCACCTCGGGGGACGGGGCCGGCGTGGTCAGCGGGGCGGCGAGGTAGGCCAGCAGTCCGGCGATCTCGTGGCCGGCCTCCGCCGGGTGGCGGAAGCGGGCGCCGGGGGCGACGACGTAGCGGTTGCGCCGCCCGTCCCGGGTTTTGTTGAGGTACCCGTCCGCCTGCAGGTCCGTGACGATCGCCTGCACGGTGCGCTCGGTCAGACCGCAGTCCACCGCGATGTCGCGCAGCCGGATGCCCGGGTCGCGCGCGATGGCGATCAGAACCCGGGCATGGTTCGTCAGGAAGGTCCAGCCGTTGCGGCGGTGACCTGTGTGCTCGCTCTCCACATCGTCATTCTTGAGGGATGACTCACGAAAAGCAATTCCAGAACCAGTTTTCCGGTATTACTTGACGTGTGTCTCCGGCCCCGACAGGGTGCAGGGGAAGCGGAAGCAGAGTTCCGCATGACCAGAGCTATCGAGCGACGACCGCACCGCAAGCACACGTGCCCAAGGAGCGAAGACGATGACCTTCACGGCCAAGGCCGAGGCCATGACCCCGACGACGATCCCGACGACGGCCACCCCCGGCGGTGGTACCGGCGAAGCCTCCGCACTCGGCGGGCTGCCGGACGTGCCCTGCCCCCGGGAACTGTCGACCCGCGACGCCCGGGAGCTGACCCGTGTCTTCTTCGAACGGCTGCAGAGCCTCGAAGAGGGGACCCGCGAGTACCAGTACGTGCGCAACACACTGATCGAGATGAACATCTCACTGGTGCAGTTCGCCGCACGCCCGTTCCGCGACCGCCCCGGCGGCCCCGAGAACGAGGACATCATCCAGGTCGGCGTCATCGGGTTGATCAAGGCCATCGACCGCTACGACCCCGAGCGCAACACCCAGCTCACCACGCTGGCCCTGCCCTACATCACGGGCGAGATCAAGCGCCACTTCCGCGACACCACCTGGGCCGTACGGGTGCCGCGCCGCCTCCAGGAGCTGCGCCTGGAGCTCGCGAAGGCCACGGAGGAGCTGACCGCAGAGACGGACCACGCGCCCACCCCCTCGGAACTTGCCGAGCGCCTGGACCTCACCGAGGACGAGGTCCGCCAGGGCCTGGTCGCGGCCAACGGCTACTCCTCGCAGTCCCTCGACGTGCCCCAGGACAGCGCCGCCGGCGGCCCCCAGGTGTCCACGGCCGCACGGACCGCGCGCAGCCTCGCCGAGACCATGGGCGACGTCGACCCCGCCCTGGAGGCGGTCGAGGACCGGCACGCCCTCGCGCCGCTGCTCGCCGACCTGGACGAGCGCTCCACCCAGATCCTGGAGCTGCGCTTCGGCCAGGAGATGACCCAGGCGGAGATCGGCGCGGAGATCGGCCTGTCCCAGATGCAGGTCTCCCGTGTGCTCACCCGCACGCTGGGCTCCCTGCGCGCGGAGCTGCTGCACGCCTGACCCGGAACGCCCCGACCTGGCACACCTGACCCGGACCGCCCGACCCGGGCACGCCTGAACCCGCCCGCCCGCCCGCCCGACCGGCCTGACCGGCCCGTCGGGTTCAGGCGCGCCCGGGTCGGCCCGTCCGCAGGCGCTCGGCGTCGATCTCGGCCCAGACGACCTTGCCGTGCCCGATCGCCTGGACGCCCCAGCGGTCGGCGAGCCGGTGCACCAGGCGCAGGCCGTGCCCGCCCGGGCGGCCCGGACGGCCCGGACGCAAGACGGGCAGCGGGCGCGGGAGCTCGCCGTGGCCGTCGTACACCTCGATGCGGAACACGTCCCCGGCGCGGAGCATGAGCTCGTGGCAGCCGCCGGCGTGCAGGTTGGCGTTGGTGACGAGTTCCGACACGACCAGGACCGCGTCCTCGGCGGTGTCCTGACCGTCCCACCCCCAGTCCTGCAGCGCCTCACGGGTGAACCGGCGGCCCCGCGCGACCTGCCGGAAGGCGTCGCGCAGGGCGAGCCGGCGGAGCTGGCGGAAGGCCGGCCCCCGCGCGTCCGGTACGGGCCCGCCGGTGTCCGGTCCGATGGTCTGCACTGCGCACTCACCTCGTCCTCGGCTGTCGTGTCGTGGTCGCTTGTACCCGCCATCGCGGAACGGACGCCCCGTTTGTCCACGCAAGGGCCGGGCACGTGCGACGGGACCCGTCCCCGAGCCCCCTTCAGAGGAGTCATGAACAGCCTTCTGCACGTGCCGGCCGTCCTGGGCGGCGCGATCGTCCTCACCCTCGTCGCGGGCAAGCTCACCGACCTGCTGCTGCGGCGCGCGGGCGCCCGTCACCCCGAGACACCGCTCTGGAACATGCTGCGCCGCTGCCGCACCGCGGTACGGGTCCTGCTGTTCGCGGCGGTGCTGCGCGCCGTGTACCGGCAGATCGCATGGCAGCCGCTGCAGGAGCACGAGGCGGCCGTGGGCAGAACCCTGACGCTCGTACTGATCGGTGCGAGCGCGTGGTGCGTCGTCCTCGTCGCCTCCGCCGTGGTCGAGTCCTCGTACGCCCGCTACGCGCTCGGCACGCGCGATCCGTCCCGCGTGCGCAGGGTCCGTACCCAGGTGACGCTGATCATGAGGATCGTCACCGCCGTGGTCGCCGTGGTGGCCGCCGCCGCGATGCTGCTGACCTTCCCCGGCCTCCGCGCCGTCGGGACCTCGCTGCTGGCCTCGGCCGGGATCATCGGCATCGTCGCGGGCGTGGCCGCCCAGTCCACCCTCGGCAACCTCTTCGCCGGATTCCAGATCGCCTTCGGCGACATGGTGCGGATCGGCGACACGGTCGTGGTGGCCGGCGAGTGGGGTGTGGTCGAGGAGATCACGCTCACCTTCCTGGCCGTGCGCACCTGGGACGAACGCCGGATCACCATGCCCGTCTCGTACTTCACCGGTCGGCCCTTCGAGAACTGGTCGCGCGGCGGGATCCAGATGACCGGCACGGTCTTCCTGCACTGCGACCACACCACCCCCGTCCCGCTGATGCGCGAGAAGCTCAGGGAGATCCTGGACGGCTGCGAGGCGTGGGACGGCCGAGGCTGGGACCTGGCGGTCACCGACACAACGCCCAGCGCCATCGTGGTGCGGGCGATCGTCACCGCGAAGGACGCGGACGATCTGTGGACCGCCCGCTGCGCGGTACGTGAACAGCTCGTCGCCTGGCTGGCCGAGAAGCACCCGTACGCCCTGCCGCGGGTCTCCACGTCCGCGGCCGCCGTGCCGTCGGAGTGCGCGGACGGTGTTTCGAAACGGGCGCCCGGGTCAGACGCGTGAGGGAGGAGTCCGAAGACATGCGCAAGGCGGAGAAGAGGAGTCGGGACATGCCGAAGGTGGCACACCTGCCGGGCCGTGCGGAGCACCTGTGGGCGTGGCAGGAGGACGCGGCGTGCCGGGAGCTCGGTACGGACCGGTTCTTCCACCCGGCGGGGGAGCGCGGTGAGGAGCGCTCCGTGCGGGAGCAGGAGGCCAAGGAGGTCTGCGCACTGTGCCCGGTGCGGGCGGAGTGCCTGAGCCACGCGCTGCGCGTGCAGGAGCCGTACGGGGTGTGGGGCGGACTGACCGAGGACGAGCGACGGGCGCTGGGCGCACGGAAGGCGGGCTGACCGGCCGGGTGCGCCGCGCCGCGCCGTACGCGGCGGTCCACCCGGCCGGCAGGCCTGCGGGCTACGGGCTATGGGCTATGGGCGGATCAGGGGCGCGCGTCGAGTTCCGCGACGATCGAGGCGGGCGTGTGGCCGCTCCCGTCCGACAGGCGGTGGAAGTCGACGGAGACGAAGTTCGGGTCGCGGCCCCCGGTGGCCGACCGGCACTGCTCGGCGATGCGGCTGCGCAGCTTGGCGCCGTTGTCCAGGGCCGCCGTGAGGACGGTGGGCACGTTGCGGTGGTGGCTCATCGTGAACAGGCGCCGGAATCCGGGCTCCTGGCGGTCGAGCGGCACGTCGGACCAGCGGCTGACGCACGAGAGGTCGTTGCCGAGGTCCCCGAGGCTCCAGAAGTTGCTCACGGTCCAGGACTTGTCGTACATGACGCCCAGGTGTTCCCGGTCGGACCGGTCGGAGAAGATCAGCAGCCGTTTGCCGGAGGTGACGAGGTCGGCCACCTTGGGCCAGCCGTGCTGCCGTACGCCCCACTCGTCGGGCCGGAACACCATGTCCTGCAGCCCTCTGACCCGGCCGAGGGACGCCTGCAGCTGATCGGCGCCGACGTAGTCCTCCAGGAAGACGGTCACGACCTCCTGCGGATGGGCGGCGAGGAAGTCCACCACGGTCTGCATCGTGCCGTGGAAGGTCTGCCGGGGCAGGGCGTACGTGGCTCCGGCGAAGGTCTTGCAGTCGCCGTGGCACAGGTACACGTCGCTGGGGTAGCAGTCGCTGCCGAAGCTGATGATGCACAGCCAGGTGCTGCGTTCGTACCAGTGCGTGTCCAGGCTCAGGCCGCGCACGCCGTTGTCGAGCTGGGCGCGTACGGACTCGGACTGGTTCACCGAGCTCCAGCGGGAGTCCTCGTAGTTGGTGAAGGCGTTGTGGGTGGTCAGGAAGGCGGCCTCGTCGAGCCGCCGGTCGCCCCAGCGGGCGGCCGCGGCAGCGGTGCTCGCGGCGGTCGGAGGGGCCGTGGCCGTAGCCGTAGCGGGGGCCGCGGCCCGGGGCGAGGCGGCCGCTGTGGTCACAGTGCCCAGGAGGGCCAGCAGCAGGAGGAGGCACGCCAGGGCGCGTGACCGCACCCGTAATCGCATGTCCATGTCAATCAACATGGCGCGGAGGATAGCGCGCGGGCCGTGGATCCGCCCCCCTGCGGACGCGTCCGGCTGTGGTCCGGCGGGCCGGGCTCGCGCGCGTCGGCGAAACGAGGTTTGGTTGAGGCATGAGCCGGCGGCGCGTACCGGTGCCACGGCACCGGTTGCCGCACCACGCCCCCGACGTGCCGGAGGAGGGCGGATCATGCCTGGACCTGTACCCGCACCTGGACCCGTACCCGGACCCGCACCTGGACCCGTACCCGGACCCGGACCTGTGCCTGGACCCGCTCCCGGAGCGGGGCCCGCACCCCGACGGAGGTCCGGTCGCCGCCGGTGCGCGGCAGCGTTCGCCGTCGCGGCGGTCTGCTCCTCGATGCTCGTCGCCCCGGAACTCGCCGCGGCCCGCGCGGAGCCGTCGCCCTCGCAGACCGTCCCCCGGCTGGACTGGAGCCCCTGCAAACCCGGCAGCCCGTACGACTGCGCGACCGCCCGGGTGCCGCTGGACCACGCGGCCCCCGCCGGCCGCACCATCGACCTGGCCGTCGTCCGCCGCACGGCGGGCGACCCCGCGAAACGCCTGGGCACCCTGTTCGTCAACCCCGGTGGCCCCGGCGGCCCCGGGACGGTGCAGGTGCCGCAGAACTACGACTCCTTCCCGAAGGACCTGCGCGAACGGTTCGACATCGTCAGCTGGGACCCCAGGGGCATCGGCAACAGCACCGCGGTGAACTGCTTCGACAACCCCGAGGAGGCCCGGACCTGGGGTGCGTCCAAGCCGGGCGGCTTCCCGGTGGGCGAAAAGGAGCGCACGACCTGGATCGACGCGTACGAGGACCTGGGCCGCCGCTGCGAGAAGCGCGACCCCGACCTCCTGCGCCACGTGTCGACCGCCGACACCGCCCAGGACCTCGACCTGCTCCGCCGGGCGGTGGGGGCGCCGCAGCTCAACTACCTCGGCGTCTCCTACGGCACGATCCTCGGTGCCACCTACGCCAACCTGTTCCCCGACAAGGTCCGCGCCATGGTCCTCGACAGCAACATCGACCCGCTGGCCTGGACGAACAACGCCTCGACGAGCGACCCCCGGACCACGACCCTCCTGCGCATGGGCTCGGACCGCACCGCGGCGGCGACCCTGAACAAGTTCCTCGACCTCTGCGGATCGGCCACCACCGCCCGCTGCGCCTTCTCGGCCGGCAGCCCGCAAGCCACCCGCGACAAGTTCGACCAGCTGATGGGGCGCCTGCGCGAGCACCCGGTGGGCCCGTGGACGTACGCCAACACCGTTGCCGACGCAGTCAACAGCCTCTACATCGCCCGCCCCGGCTGGACCGATCTCGCCGCCCGGCTCCAGGAGCTCTGGCAGGGCCGCGCTCCGAAGCCGGCCCAGTACCCGCCCCCGCCCCCGGTCGCGAACCCGAATCCGTACCTGGGTGAGGAACAGGCGGGAGCCGTGTGGTGCGGCGACAGCCCCAACCCGCGCGACCCGGCCGTCTACCACGGTCTGGAGGAGGACAGCGCCAAGCGCGCCGGCGACGCCGGACGCTACTGGACCTGGTCCGGTGAGCCGTGCGCCACCTGGCCGGCCCGGGCCGCCAACCGGTACGAAGGCCCCTGGAACAAGCCCACGGCCAACCCCGTCCTGGTGGTCGGCACCACGTACGACCCCTCGACGCCCCACTCCGACGCCCAGGCCATGGCCAAGGAACTGGCCGACGCCCGGCTGCTCACGAACAACGGGTACGGCCACACCGCACTCTTCAACAACAACAGCACCTGCATCAACACCTACGAGAGCCGCTACTTCATCGACGGCACGCTCCCGCCGCCCGGTACGACCTGCCAACCGGACCGGCTGCCCTTCTCCTGAAGTGACCGGCGACCGGGTCACGGGACGAGGACGACCTTCCCGGCGACCGTGCCGGACTCGGCGAGGCGCATCGCCTCGGCGGCGCGCGCCAGCGGGATCTCGGCCGCGACCTTGGCGGTGATCTCGCCGTGCTGGAGGGCCGTGAACACCTGGGAGAGGTCGGCGCGCAGGCGTGCCCGGAAGCGGTCCTTGGCGTAGGCGCGCCCGGCCCACACGTTGTAGAAGTACGCGCGGCGGCCGTTGGGCAGCGCGTTCCACACCCACACCCGGCCGAGCAGCTTGAGCACCGGCCACGAGCCGGAGCCCTCGTCGTCGCGGGTGGCGGCGCTGCCGTAGGAGACGAGCGTGCCGCCGGGGGCCAGGAGCCGCCAGGATTCGACGATGCCGTCGCCGCCCACGTGGTCGAACACCGCGTCCACTCCACCGGGCGCGAGGGCCCGTACCCGTGCGGGGACGTTCCCCGAGCGGTAGTCGATCGGGGTCACCCCGAGAGCGAGTAGCGCGTCGTGGTGGCGGGTGGAGGCGGTACCGATCACGTGGGCGCCCGCGGCCAGCGCCAGCTGGACCAGGATCGAGCCGACCCCGCCGTTGGCGCCGTGGACCAGGACGGTCTGGCCGGCGCGCACCCGGGCCTTGCGGTGGAGCATCTGCCAGGCGGTGATGCCGTTGACCACCGCGGTCTCCGCGTCCACCGGGCTGACGCCGTCGGGTACCTCCACCACGTCGGCGGCGGTGAGCGCGACGTGGCTCGCCCAGCCCCCGGTCTTGGTCAGGGCGGCGACCCGCTTGCCGAGGAGCGCGGAGCCGACGCCCTCACCCACGGCCAGCACCGTGCCGACCAGGTCGTATCCGGGGACGAAGGGGAACGGCGGCTGGTCGTAGTACCGGCCGCGGCGCATCTGCTGCTCGGCGAAGGAGACGCCCGTCGCCTCCATGGCGACGACCACCTGGCCGGCCGCCGGCACCGGGACGGGACCGCGGTGGAACTGCAGGCCCTCCGGCTCGACCTTGCCCGGCAGAACGACCTCGACCCGCTCGACGGTGTTCGTCATCATGACCTCCATGGAGTTTCTGCATATCGTGTTCGTTAGAAGCTGTAACAAGAGTGATCGGCTATCTCGTCGATGTCAAGGGAACAGCTCGTCCGATCGCGAGTGGCTATGCCGATGGTGATAGCCTCTAACTGATCTGGTGGTCAAGGCGAGCGACGAGAGGTGGCGGGCATGACGGGCAGCACGAAGACCCCGCGGGAGCGGTACCGGCAGCAGGTGCGTGAGGAGGTCAAGGAGAAGGCCTGGCAGCAGATCGCCGGCTCCGGCGCCTCCGCACTCTCCCTCAACGCGATCGCCAAACAGATGGGCATGAGCGGACCGGCGCTCTACCGGTACTTCGCCAACCGCGACGAGCTGATCACCGAACTCATCCGCGACGCCTACCGCAGCCTCGCCGACGCCTTCATCGCCGCCGCCGCCGACGGGGGGCCGGCCCGGCCCGGCCTCGCCGGGCTCGCGCACGTGCTGCGCCGCTGGGCCCTGGCGGACCCGCACCGCTACTTCCTCGTCTACGGCACCCCGGTGCCCGGATACCACGCACCGCCGGACGTCACCGCGATCGCCTCGGAACTGATGTCCGTCCTGCTGGACGCCTGCACCACCACCCCGGACACGGAGCCGCACGCCTTCGAGGACCACCTGGCCGCGCACCGCGCATGGGCGGGCAGCCACCCGGACGCCCCACCGTCGGCGCTGCGCCTGGCCCTGACCTTCTGGAGCCGTCTGCACGGCGTGCTGTCCCTGGAACTGGCGGGCCACTTCACCGGCATGGACCTGGACCCGGCCCTGTTCTTCCAGGCCGAGGTGGACGCCCTCGGCGGCGAGCCGGTGGTCCGGCCGTGATCACTCCCAGGCTCAGAGCCCGGTGACCTTGGCGCTCGCCGACAGCTCGTAGACCAGGGTGACCGTCCGCCGGCCGCCCGGGGCGAGTGCGACGTCCCAGCGGGCGATGCCCTCGGAATCGACCGCGTCCGGCGCCGGCGAGCAGGCCTCCTTGCGCAGGCGCACCTCCACCGCCGAGACCTCGGAGACCGGGATCCGTTCCCGGACGACGACCACCCGTTCGCCGTGGTCCCCGGGGGCGGAGAACCGGGACAGGTGCAGCCGGACCGTGCGGGTGACCACCGTCCGCTGGGTGAATCCGGCCGAGTCGCGGGACTCCTCGGCGTACCGGACCACCCTGTGGTCGTCGCAGCTGCCGAAGGCGAGCTCGACCGGGGCGCCCGGGGCGGTGAAATCCAGCGTGCCGCGGCCGCTGAACCCGCTGCCGCGGACCAGGTCCACGGGACCCGCCAGCAAGGCGTGGCCGGACCGGTTGTCGAAGGACACCACCCGGGTGACCAGCGGGGACAGCTCGGGGGAGCAGGCGTACTCGCTGCTCGCGGCCGTACTGAAAGCGGAGAGCGGCACCCGGTGGGCGCGGCCGTCCCCACGTACGGAGACCGGGACGGGGGAGTGCAGCACCCGCGCCTCGCCCCCGTCGTCCACCCCGGGCAGGCCGAGCACCGGGGCCGCCGGACCGAGGTCCCCGATCTCCTCCTCGCGCAGTTCGACGTCGACCGTGCGGCGCTCCGCCGCCGTGCGGTCACCCAGCGTGAGGCGGTCCTCGCCCAGCCGGGGTGGCTCGGTGGCCAGCGCCGACCGGGCCGTCGACAGGGTCAGCCGTACGTCGGACCAGTCCTCGCCGGTGCGCTGCCAGACCATCGCGTCGGTCTCCAGCGTCAGCGAGTCCCCGTCCAGGACGGCCCGGTAGGCGGGCCGCCACAGCGCGCACGGGGTGAGGTGGCTCAGGCGCAGCCGGACCGGACCGGCTGCCGCGCTGTCCACGGTCAGCTCGATGTGACCGACCAGCTCGGCGGGCTCGGTCTCGGAGCGGTCCATGGCCTGCACGGTCTCGCCGAGCTCGACGGCGAGGGCGGCCAACCGGGCGTCGACGGTACGCAGTTGCTCACCGTACGTATCGCGCTCGCCGTCCACCCGGTCCATCTCGCGAGCCCAGCGTGGCCCGTCGGTCTCCCCGGAGCCGGCGCCCTCGCCGATCTCCCGCAGCAGATCGGCGGCGAGCCGGCCGAGCATGTCGAGCCGGGCGTGCAGCCGGTCACGCCGCTGACCGAGGGCGAGCTGCTCCTCTTCGAGGGCGTGCACGCGCAGGCGCAGGGCGGAGTCCTCGTCGGCGGACGGCAGCGGTCCGCGCGGCTCCCAGCCACGGACGATCCGTACGTCGAGCACGGTGGCCGGGTGTTCGGCGGCCAGTTCGGCGTGCAGGGTGCGGTCGACGGCCAGCGCGCTGACCGGACCGAGCCGCAGCCGCTGGACCCCCGCCTCCAGGTCCAGTACGACGGCACGCTCGATGTGGGCGCGGTCCTCCAGGCAGGTGACGGCGGTGACGGGAAGGGCGATCGGCTTCGGGGCCGTGGACATGATGGGTGTCAGCTCCTGCGGTTGCCGCCGACCAGGGCCTTGCCGGCCGGGATGCGGATCTCGTAGCCGCCGTCGAGGGCGGTGGTCCCCCCGGCGGGCAGGTCCACCCGCCAGACGCGGGTGCCCGGGGCGTGGTGTTCCGGCCCCGCGCCGTCCTCGGGTGTCGTCCAGCCGGCGCGCTCCTCGATCCGGACATCCGGATCGGAGGTGACGGGAACCCGCTCGTGGACCTCGACGGTGACGGGTCCGGCGAGCCGGTTGGCCAGTTCCACGTGGACCTGGTGGTCGAGCACCGTGGTGTTGCTGCGCAGGCCCGAGGTCGACTCGCGCAGGTTCGTACGACGGGTGACCCGGACGCCTTCGGCGGGTCCGAGCCCCACCCGGCGGACTCCGCCGGGGGCGAGCGTGGGCAGGGCGGCGGTCAGCAGGAAGTCCTCACCGACGGTGACCTCCACCGGGCCGGCCAGCAGCGCCTGGTCGGTGGCGTTGGAGAGCACCAGCGTCGCGTACACGGTCTGCTCCACGGACGGCACGCAGACGTACTCGGTGCGCAGACCGACCGGGATCTCCCCGACGGTGACGGTGTGCCAGGTGCCGTCCGACGGAATGTCGGCGCGGGCGGCGGCATCGAAGCGGTGGTCGAAGGAACCCGCCGACTCACGGGGCCGCACGGCGTGCCCGGGCAGCGGCAGCCCGCCCACCGCCTCGGCGCGGCGGCGGTGTTCGGCCGCCACCGGGTCGGCGGGGGAGCCGGCGAACAGCCGGCCCCTGCGACCGCCCTGCTCGTCGGGGCCGCACAGGACCAGGGCGGCGTAGTCGAGCTCGGCGCCGCTCGGCTGCGGCGGACCGGCCACCGGTTCCGGCGCCGGAGCCGGCGCGGGCGCCGGGGGAGCGGCCCGGCCGGGGGCCGCGGGAGCCGCGGGGGCGGGAGCCGCAGGAGCAGGGGCTCCGCCGAAGCCCATGCCGCCGCCCCGCGGCCTGCCGGCCGGCCGCGGGCGGGCCGGCTGGGCGAAGGCGGGCAGCGCGCCGCCGACGCCGTCCGGGGCGGCGCCGTACGCGCCGCCGGGTACGGGGAGCGCGCCGTAGGCCTGCGGGGCGGGCGCGGCCGAGGCTGCCGGGGCGGGTGGCGGCGGAGGGGGCGGCGGTACGGGACCGGACGCGGAGCCGGCCCGGACGGCCGGGGGAACGACGGTCGGGGCGGGGCGGCGGGGGCCGGCCGCCTCGTAGCCGGCGAACAGATCGGCGAGACCCGCCGGAGGCTCGCGCCAGCCGGACGGCGCGGGGGCGGGCTGCCGGCGCCCGATCCGGACCGAACGGAGCTTCGGCAGGTCGGTGCGGCGCCGCAGATCGGCGGTGGCCAGCGCGATGCGCACACCGGTCCAGTCCTCGCCGGTGCGCTGGGCGACCGAGGCACGCAGCACCAGACGGCCGTCGCCGTCGCCCTGACGGTGCGTGAGGCGGTATGCCGGCACCCAGACGGCGCCCGGAACCCCGTACTCCAACTCCAGCTCGACCTCCCCGGCATCACCCTCCGCGTCACCCGTGGCGTCGAGGGTCAGGAGCGCGGAGACCGTGGTCTCCACGTGCGCCTGCGGAGCATCGGTGGAGGCACGGGCGAGCCGGTCCGCGGCGACGCTGAGCTCGTGCCCGGCGAGGCGCAGCGCGTCCTCCAGCTCGACGAGGCGGGCGTGCAAACCCGTCAGCCGCCCTTCGGTGAAGTCGGCGAGCTCCAGCCACGCGTCGACCGGGGTGCGGCGGTGCGGGGCCTCGGGGTCAGGGGCCGGGGGCACCGGCCGCAGGGCCCCGACCTCGTCGATCAGCACCCGCTGCCGGTCCCGGCGGCCCTGCGCCGCCGCGTACTCGTCGCGCAGCCGTTCGACCTCGCGCCGCAAGGCATCGGGTGCGCCGGTGCTGCGCGGCTCGGCCTCCACCTCCACCCGGGCCTCGGTCACGCGCACCCCGGGGGCGCCCAGCACACTCGCCCGCAGCGAACCCGGGTCCAGCGAGCGGGGCAGCCCCGTCACGCGCACCCGCCCGTCCGCCGGCATGCTGCCCCGGACCAGCCGGCGGCAGACAGCGCCCTGCGCGTACACCACGACCGAATCGAGGGTCGAACTCCACCGCTGTGCTGGCTCTGCCGTCATGTACTCCGCCCCCCGGTGCGTCCGTGCCGGTCGAAGCCTACGCCCGAGCGGCCCGCGCGTCCCTGCCGAGACCCGATGTCAGTGGCCTGTCGTACGGTCAGGGTGTGTGCACGTCCGACGAAGTCCGTGAAATCGCCCTCGCCCTCCCGGAGACGACCGAGAAGGAAGCCTGGGCCATGCCCACGTTCCGGGTCGCCGGGAAGATGTTCCTGACCCTGCCCGACGACGAGACGTCGCTGGCCGTCCGCTGCCCCAAGGAGGAACGCGACGAGCTGGTCCGCGCCGAGCCCGCGAAGTTCTGGGTCGCGGACCACGAGGCGTCCTTCGCCTGGGTCCGGGCCCGCCTGGCGGCCCTCGACGACACCGACGAGCTCCGTGCCATCGTCGTCGACTCCTGGCGCCAGGCCGCTCCGCCCGGCCTGCTCAAGGACCACCCCGACCTCGGGCCCCCGGAACCGTCCTGAGGCCGTCTCTCCCGATCCGGAAGAGACGGCCCAAGGCCCTGAGCGGGGCCGCCGTCGGCCCGGACGGGCTCGCCGGGACCGGCGGGTACCGACGGGAGGGGGGATATGGAGAGACCATGGTCAGGTGCGAAACGTTCCGGGGCGTGATCAGCAGGCCGACCGGCGTGCGCTGAGAGAGGCACTGGTCGGGGCCTGCGCCGACGCGGGAGCGTCCATCGGCATGCTCTACCTGCCCGACCCCGACCCCACCCGGCGCGTACTGCACCTGATGCTCGCCTCCGGGCTCTCCCGCGAGTTCGCGGCACCCTGGTCGCGGGTCGCCCTGGACGACCCCATTCCGGTGGCCGACGCGGTCCGTGAGGACCGGCTCGTCTGGCTCGGCGGCCAGGAGGACACGGCCCGCCGCTATCCCCGCCTCGGCCTCGTCCTCCCGTACGACTTCGCCCTCGCCGCCGCCCCCCTGACCGGGGAAGCCGCCGACCGGGCCCCCGAGCCCACCGGGGCCGGCCTGGTGCTCCTGTGGCCGGGCCTGCACGGGCCCGACCTCGACGAGCGGGAACGCAAGGCCCTGGAATCGGCCCGCAGCCTGCTGACGCGCATCCTGCTGCGAGCCGCCGGCGACGGCCTGCCGCTGCGGCCGCCACCGCATCCGATCATCCTGCGACCGCTCCCCTCACCCACACCGGGCCCGGCCGAGGCGGCGGCCACCATGGCCTTCGTCCGGCGCCTCCCCGGCGGCAACTGCGCACTCGACCTGAACGGCACCATCACCTTCATCACCCAGGAGGCGGCCGACCTGCTCGGCGCGCCCGTCTCCGGCCTGCTCGGAGCCCTGCCCTGGGAAGCCCTTCCCTGGATGGACACCCCCGCCATCGAGAACCACTACCGGGCCACCGCGATGAGCCGGCTGCCCCGGAGCTTCACCGCCGAACGCCCCACCGGACAGCAGCTCTGCTTCGACCTCTACCCGGACAACACCGGCATCAGCGTCCGCATCACCGCGGTCGGCGACCGGGCCGGCTCGCCGGCCCCCCTCCCGCCGGCGGACCCCGAGCAGTCCGCACCCAGCCGGGCCACCGCGCTCTACCCGCTCATGCTGCTGGCCGTCACCCTCACCGAGGCCGCCCACGCGCAGGACGTCGTGGAGAAGGCCGCGGACCAGATCGTTCCCTCGCTGGGCGCCCATGCCATGGCCCTGCTGGCCGAGCAGGACGGGCGGGTGCGGATCGTCGGCCACCGCGGATACTCCGCCGAACACCTGGCCGAGCTCGACGGCACGCCCGTCTCGGCCGACACCGCCATCACCCACATCCTGCACACCTCCGCCCCCCTCTTCTTCGGCGACGTGAGCGAGCTCCTGGCCGCCCACCCCGACGCGGTGGTCGAGGACGGCATGGCCGCCTGGGCGTTCCTGCCCCTGATCGCCTCCAACCGCCCCATCGGCTCCCTCGTCCTCGCCTACGCACGCCCCCGCGTCTTCGCCCCCGGCGAGCGTGCCGTCCTGACCTCGATCGCCGGGCTCATCGCACAGGCCCTGGACCGCGCCCGCCTCTACGACGCCACCTACCAGCTCGCCCGCAGCCTGCAGACCGGCCTCCTGCCCCACACCCTGCCCCGCGTCCCCCGCCTCGACGTGGCCGCCCGCTACCTCCCGGCCGCGTACGGCCTCGACATCGGTGGCGACTTCTACGACCTCATCCGCATCGACGACACCACCGTCGCGGCCGCCATCGGCGACGTCCAAGGCCACAACGTGAACGCCGCCGCCCTCATGGGCCAGGTCCGCACCGCCGTCCACGCGGGCGCCGGTGCACCCCCGGAAGAGGTCCTCGCCCGCACCAACCGGCTCCTGACCGACCTCGAACCCGGGCTGTTCACCAGCTGCCTGTACGCCCATATCGACCTCGCCGGCCACACGGTCCGCCTTGCCTCCGCCGGCCACCCGCCGCCCCTGCTGCGCCACCCCGGCGGGACGACCGAGATGCTGAACCTGCCGGCCGGACTCCTCCTGGGCATCGAGCCCGGGGCCTCGTACACGGCCGTCGAGATCCCCTTCAGCCCCGGCACCCTCCTCGCCCTCTACACCGACGGGCTCGTCGAAGCCCCCGGCCGGGACATCGAGGACGGCATCGGCGCGATCGCGGACCTGATCGGCGACGCCCCCGAGCACCACCCGCTCGGTGACCTGGCGGACGAACTCATCGAGCACGCCCACCGCGACGGCCCCCGCCCCGACGACATCGCCCTCCTGCTGCTGCGCACCGAGGGTGCGGTCCCCTCCGCGGTTCCGCACCGCCCCTGAACCGCCTCCGGACCGTCTCCTGGGGCGGCGGCGCTCATCCGTCCGCGCCCAGACGGACCAGCATCTTGCCGGTGTTGGCGCCGCTCAGCACGCCGAGGAAGGCGTCGGCCGCCCGCTCGATCCCGTCGGCGACGGTCTCCTCCGTACGCAGCGTCCCGTCGGCCAGCCAGCCGGCCGCCTTGCCGATCCACTCGGGGAACAGGTCGAAGTGGCTGGAGACCAGCATCCCCCGCAGGGTCACCTCGTGGGCCGCGGCCCGGAAGAGGTTGTCGGGACCCGGCTCCGGCCGCGTGGCGTTGTACCCGCTGATCGCACCCACCATGGCGATCCGCCCACCGGGACGGATCGCGCCGATGGCCGCCTGGAGGTGGTCGCCGCCGACGGCGTCCAGGTAGACGTCGATGCCCTCGGGGGCGGCCTCGGCGAGCTGGCCGGGGAGATCGCCCTGGCGGTGGTCGACGGCCGCGTCGTAGCCGAACACGTCCAGCAGCTTCCTGGTCTTGTGGGGGCCGCCGGCCGAACCGATGACCCGGGACGCGCCCAGCTGCCGTGCCAGCTGGCCGGCGATGCTGCCCACCGCCCCGGCCGCTGCGGAGACGAGGACGACATCGCCCTCCTTGACCGGCGCGGTCCGGGTCAGCGCGGCGTACGCGGTCAGGCCCGTGGTGCCCAGCGCGCCGAGGTAGGCGGTCGGCGGGGCGATCGAGGTGTCGACGACGGTGGCGGCGCCGGCGTCCAGGACCGCGTACTCCCGCCAGCCGAGGAAGTGCGAGACGGTCGCCCCGACCGGCACGGAGGCGGAGCGGGAGGCGACCACCTCGCCGACCGCGCTGCCTTCGAGGGCGGCGCCGAGGGCGAACGGCGGGATGTAGGAGGGGGCGTCGTCCATCCGGCCCCGCATGTACGGGTCCACCGACATCCAGGTGTTGCGCACCAGGATCTGGCCGTCACCGGGCTCCGGGAGCTGGGCGGCGACGAGCTGGAAGTTTCCGGGCTTCGGGGTACCGGTGGGGCGGGAGGCGAGGCGGATCTCACGGGAGACGGTCATGGCGTGTTCCTTCCGGTGCGGATGAGGACCGCTCGGTCGCGGTCACAGGAACACCGTGCAAGGGGCCGCGCACGCGTCCCGCACGGACGGCGCACGGACGACGCACGGGGCCGCGCACGGGGCCGCGCACGGGGCCGCGCACGGGGCCGCGCGCGCGGAGTGCGGAGCCACCGGCGGTCTGCCCACGGCCTGTTGACGAGGAAGAAGTAACGTTGCGGCATGCGTTTCGAGGTGCTGGGACCACTGACCGTGCGAACCGACGCGGGGACCCCCGTCCCCGTGCCCGAGGCGAAAGTCCGGGCGCTGCTGGGCGCCCTGCTCGTGCGGTACGGGCGGCCCGTGCCCGTCGACCGGCTGGTCGACGAGCTGTGGGGCGAGGACCTGCCGGGCAACCCGGGGAACACCCTCCAGACCAAGGTCTCCCAGCTGCGGCGCGTCCTGGCGCAGGCCGAGGAGGGCGGCCGGGCCCTGGTCCGGTTCGGTCCGGCGGGCTACGCGCTGCGGGTGGCCGGTGAAGCGGTGGACGCGGGCCGGTTCGCCGAGCTGACCGCGCTCGCCCGCAAGGAGGCCGGAGCCCGGGCGCGGGCCGCGCTGCTGTCGGAGGCACTGGGGCTGTGGCGGGGGCCCGCCTACGCCGACTTCCCGGACGCCGCCTTCGTACGGACCGAGGCCGTCCGGCTGGAGGAGCGGCGGATCACCGCGCAGGAGGATCTCGCCGAGGCACGGCTGGAGCTGGGCGAACACGCCGTACTGGCCGATGAACTGGGCACCCTGGTCGTGGAGCATCCGCTGCGGCAGCGGCTGCGCGCGGCCCAGATGCGGGCGCTCTACGGGGCGGGGCGGCAGAACGAGGCGCTCGCGGCCTACCGGGATCTGACGGCACGGTTCGCGGACGAGCTGGGCATCGACCCGGGCCCCGAACTCGGCGCGCTGTACGAGGCGATCCTGCGGCAGGATCCGGAGCTGACGGCCGGGCAGGCGCCGGAGCGGGAGCCGACGCCGGAGCCGACGCCGGAACCGGGACCGGTGCCGGAGCCGACGCCGGTGCCGGAGCCCACGCCGGTGCCCGTCGTCGTGGAGGCGCGGCGGTTCCGGCCCGGCACGAACCTTCCCACCCCGGTCAGTTCGCTCGTCGGGCGGGAGGAAGCCGTCGCCCGGGTGTGCGCGGCGGTCGAGGCCGGCCGCCTGGTGACGCTCACCGGGCCCGGGGGCGTCGGCAAGACCCGCCTCGCGCTCGCCGCCGCGGCCCGCCTCGCCGACGCCGGGCCGGGCCCGTGCCCCGACGGCGTCCACGTCGTCGAACTCGCGGGCGCGCGGGGCGGTGTGGCCGCGGTGATCGCGGCCGCACTCGGGGTGCGGGAGGACGCCGACGGCGGCGCCGGCCCCGGTCCGGGAGGTGAGTCCGCCGCCCGGGACCGGCTGGCCGCGGCGCTCGGAACGCGCCGGCTGCTCCTCGTACTCGACAACTGCGAGCACCTGGTCGAATCCGTGGCCGCTCTGACCGAGCAGCTCCTGCGGCAGGCCCCCGGGCTGCGTGTCCTCGCCACCAGCCAGGAGCCGCTCGCCCTCTCCGGCGAGGTACTGGAGGCCGTCGCCCCGCTCGACGGGGCCGAGGCGATGGAGCTCTTCGCCGCCCGAGCCGCCGCCGGCACACCCGGGTTCAGTCTGGGCCCGCACAACGCCGAGGCCGTGGCCCTGGTGTGCCGCCGCCTCGACGGACTCCCGCTCGCCCTGGAACTTGCCGCCACCCGGGTCAGGGCGCTCGGCGTGCACGCCCTCGCCGAGCGGCTGCACGACCGGTTCCGGCTGCTCAACCAGGTACGACGGGACGCGCCCGCGCGGCAGCGGACCCTGCGGGCGATGATCGACTGGAGCTGGGAGCTGCTGGCCCCGCCCGAGCAGGCGGCGCTGCGCCGGCTGGCCGTGTGCTCGGGCGGGTTCACCCTGGAGTCGGCGGAGGCGGTGTGCGCGGCGGGGGACACGGCCGCCGAGGACGTCCTGGACCTGGTCACGCGACTGGTGGACTGCTCGCTGGTCGTCGCACCCTACGGTGGCGGCGACGGCGGCGGTGGCGAGGCGGGGGCGCCGCGCTACCGGATGCTGGAATCGGTGACCGCGTACGGCCTGGAACGGCTCGACGAGGCGGGCGAGGCCGCGGCCGCACGGCTGCGGCACGCCGAGCACTTCGCCGACCTCGCCGAGCGGGTCGCGGCCCGCCTGCACGGCCACGAACAGCGCGTATGGCTGCACCGTCTCGACTCCGAGGGCCTCAACCTGCGCGCCGCGCTGGACCGGGCGGTCGCGGCGGGAGCGGCCGGCGCCGCACTGCGGCTGGTCAACGCGTCGTCCTGGTACTGGTGCCTGCGCGGCCGGATCGGCGAAGCGCGTACGGCGTTGGAGTCCGCGCTGGCGTGCGCCTCCGCCGCGGGCGGGCAGGCCGGGCAGGCCGGTCAGACCGGGCAGGACGTCGCCGGTGCGCGGGTCCGGCTGGCCGCCTTCGCCGTGTTCGCCGGGGACGACAGTCTGCTCGGCGGCGACTTCGACGGCGCCGACCCGCGGGGGAGGTGGCTGCTGGAGTTCGCCCGCCTCGGTTTCGCGAGCGGGCCCGAAAGCGATGCCGATGACGGTGTCGCCGCCTCCGGAGCCGCGGACGACGATGTCCTCGAAGGGCTGCCGGCGGTGTTCCGGGGCCTCGGCGACCGCTGGGGCGAGGCGGCCGCGCTCAGCGGCCTCGCCACCCGGGCCCTGTACCGAGGCGATCTCGCGGAGCTGCGCCGCAACGCCGAGGCCGGGGCGCGGCTGTTCGCGGAACTCGGCGACCAGTGGGGCCGGCTGCAGGCCTCGGAACAGCTGGGCATCCTGGCCGAGATCAGCGGCGACTACGCGCAGGCCGCCCGGCTGCACGAGGAAGGCGTACGGAGCGCGCGGGAACTGGAGCTCTTCACCCAGGTCTCCTTCCGGCTGGCACGACAGGGCCGCATCGCCCTGCTGTCGGGTGACACCGCACGGGCAGCGGACCTCCACGAGCAGGCCCGGAGGCTGGCCGACGAGCAGTCGCACCGGCCGGCCCAGCAGTTCGCGGAGATCGGCCTGGCCCTCGGGGCCCGCCGGGACGGCGACCTGGACGCCGCCGAGGCCCGGCTGCGGCCGTGGCTCGACTGGAACCGCAGGCTCGGGGTGGACATCGGCGTCGCGCTGATCCTGGCGCAGCTGGGGTACGTGGCCGAATTGCGCGGTGACGCCGCGCTCGCGGAGACCCTGCACCGGGACGGCCTCGCGGCGGCCCGCCGGTCGGGTGACCCGCGGGCCCTCGCCCTGGCCTTCGAGGGGCTGGCGGGCGCCGGGTCCGTGGCCGCCGGCTCGGGGGAGAGGGCCGCCGCGGCGGCGGCGCTCCTCGGTACTGCCGCCGCACTGCGGGAGTCCCTCGGCACCCCGCTGCCGCCGGCGGAACGGCACGACGTGGACCGGGCGACGGCCCGCCTCCGGGCGCGACTGGGCGAGGACGCCTTCGGCGCCGCGTTCGCGCACGGCCGCACCCGGTCGCCGCAAGCGCAAGCCGCCGCCCTGATCGGGCACGCCGGACCGTGAGCGCGCCGACGCCCTTCGTCCGATGTGCGCATGCGATCAGGTTTCAGCGTTCAGAGTTCGACGGTCCAGACCCCCACGGGGTGGTCGTCGGGCGCCAGCCACAGGCGCGGCTGCGACTCCTGGTGGTCCTCGCCCGCCTGCTCCTCCCAGTGGAAGCGCCCACCCGCGTCGGGCCAGGCGACCTGCAGGAAGGGGAGCGGGGGCCGCCGGTAGATCCCGACGGCCCGTCCGAAGAAGGTCCGGCACCAGCGCATGTCGACGCTCCTGAGCCGCACCGGCCCGCCGTCCAGCACGCCGGTGTGTTCCTGACCGTCCGCCAACGAGGCGCCGGCGGCGGCCAGGTCGCCGAGCACGTTGAGCATGCGGTGCATCTCGTGGACATCACGTCCGAACATGCACAGTTCAGGGGCGCCGTGCGTGTGGGCGAGACCGATCGTGTAGGCGAACCCGGGTCCGATCTCGTCCTCCGGGACCATGGCCACGTGCCAGCCGTGCCGTTGCACGTTGCCGATGATGCTCTCCTCCACCTGGTCCGCCTCGGCGCGGTCGCCGTAGTCGTGGCAGAGGACGCAGCGGCATGAGAAACGATCACGGAGCATGCGGTGAGACTACGGGGCCCGCGGGGCCCGCGGGGCGCTCGGCTCGGCCGGGTCGCCGGGTCGCCGGGTCGCCGGGTCGTGGGTCGGCATTTTCGGCCATTTCTCGGCATGGCACTGACATGCTCCTGACAGTTCAAGGCGGCTGTGGGACTCTCCCGGCACGCACTCCGCACACTCTGTGAGGCCCCACGCCTCGCCCACCCCCACCAGTACGTGGCATGGAGGAGCGAACCATGAGGCACATCACGCACGGCACCCGTATCTCACGCCTCGCCGGTATCGCGACGCTCGTCGTCGCGGCGGCATTCACCGGCACGGGCACCGCCCTCGCGCAGAGCACCGGCGCCTCGGCCGTCGACCAGAAGGTCGACGGCGTGATGGTGGTCGCCGGCAACAGCTGTAGCTGGACCAATGCGAGCACCAGCGCCGTTCCCCCGAACGCCCTCACCGTCGACCGCACGACGATCAACACGCCGGGCGGCAATCTGGCCTGCGGCGGCGGCATCGCCGCCACGCTCAACAACAACCCCGCCTTCACCTTCGACGACGCCGCGGGCACGGCGCGGACCGATCTGATCGACATCACCGGCAGGCAGAGCTTCATCTCCTGCCGCTACAAGGCGACGGGCATCGTGTGGGACCGCGACGCGACGAGCCGGAAATACATCAACCGGGCCTTCACCGCCGCCAAGACCTCGGGCAGCTTCCTGTGCCCGGGATCGGTCACCACCCCGGCCGGGGACGCGTCCATGCTGTTCCACTGAGCCGGAGACCGGTTCCAGACCGGACCGGGCCCGCATCGGACCGGTCCGGTCCGGGCCCCGGAGCCGGCCGTCACGGCCGGGCGGACGGATACGGTTCGCCGCCCGGCCCCGTCCGCCCGCCTTGCGAGGATGGGCACATGACCCGTCTTCTCCACCTGGACCGCACCCTCGACGAGCTCGACGGACCGCCGTGGCCTCCGCCGCCCTCGCCCACCACCGCCCTGGTCACGAAGGTCCACGCCCTGCGCCGCAAGCGCCTCGGCGCCCTGACCCCGGCCGACCTGCGCACACTGATCGGCCAAGCCGTAGGCCTCCCCTATCTGTTGCCCCTCGCGGTGCGCCTGCTCCTCGAAGACCCCATGCTGGACGCGTACTTCTACCCGGGGGACCTGCTGCTCGCCGTCCTGGGCCGGCCCGAATCGGCCTGGGCGCCCTTCCCGGACCTGCGGGAGGAGCTGGCGGCCGTCGTCGCGGGTCTGCCCGAAGAGGAGCTGGCCGAGCTCAGGGCCTACGGGCCGGCGGGGCTGTGGGGTTGAGGGACCGGGTTCAGGGCTGCCCGGCGCGCGCCCCGGCCAGGGAGTTTGTGCGGCGCCCGTGAAGAGCGGGCTCCGACGGTCGAACCGGATGGCGGGCGCCCTCGTGTGAGGGTCATGAACAAGCCTTCCGCCGGCCTCCGTGCGAGAGCCTCCGAGTACGCACTCCTGCCGCTGCGCCTCTTCCTCGGCGTCACCTTCGTCTACGCCGGTCTGGACAAGCTGACCGATCCGGCGTTCCTGTCCGCCACCGGCGACGGCTCGATCGGCCAGCAGATGCAAGCGGTGCGGGACGCCGCGGGCGTTCCCGCGCTGATCGACCTCTCCCTGGCCGACCCGGTCGGCTTCGGCGTCGCGATCGCCCTCGGCGAGCTGGCCGTCGGACTGGGCGCCCTGGCCGGGCTGCTGACCCGGATGGCGGCTCTCGGCGGTGCGCTGATCTCCCTCAGCCTGTGGCTGACCATGAGCTGGTCGACCACCCCGTACTACTTCGGCGCGGACCTGATCTACCTGCTGGCCTGGACCCCCCTGATCCTCGCCGGCGCACCGGCCCTGTCCCTCGACGCGCTGCTCCACCGGCGGCGCGGTGCCACCGCCACCGCCCGGGCGGGCACCGACTCCGGCCCGACCCTGACGGCCGTCGGATCCCGCGCGGGTGGCCGGCGGGCCCGGGGCCGCGCCCGGGTCAGTCCGTGATCCGCTCCAGCAGCCGGACGGTGACGACGTCGCCCTCCTCCTTACCGATGGCCTTGCGGATCTCCGCTGCCACCGGGAGCTTGTGACGGCCGTCGCCGAGGGCCATGAAGGAGCTCCGGAACGGGTGGCCGTCGATGGTTCCGCGCACCTTCACCAGGCCCCTCGTACCGAAGAACTCGGCCGACTCGGGCCAGATCAGGTAGGTCCAGCCGCCCTTGCCCGGACTTTTCTGCAGGGTCGCCGTGAACTGCTCTTCCATGACGGAACGCCTTCGGTCGGGGGGTGCCGCCAGGATCGGGTGGTGACGGTCCGGGCCGCAAGCGGCGGCGCCGGGCCGCCTCTGTCCGGAAACGGCGGAGCCCCCGCTCCGCTGGGCCGGGAGAGGGGGCTCCGCTCGATCAGGAACGGCTCAGAGGGCACTCTTCGACGCGCTGTCGACGGTGCACTTCTTGTACTCGCTGCCGTCGCCCTTGCCGGTGTACGCCGTGGTGGCCTCGGCCTGCTGCGACGCGCCCGCCTTGACCGTGAGGGCGGCGACCTTGGCCTGCGCGGGGGTCGCCGCCGAGGTGGCGTCCCCGCGGAACTGCATGGTGATGTTGTACGTGTAGTCGACCGAGCCGCTGTTGGTGACGGTGATCTTGGCGACGAGGTTCTTGCCCGACGCGTCCAGCTTGCACTCGTTGATCTTGATGTCGCGCTCGGCCTTGTTGTTGCTGGATCCGCCGGTGACCGAGGAACCAGAGCTGCTGCCGGTGCTGCCGGTGCTGCCACTCGTGCTGTCGCTGCCACCGGTGGTGCTGCCGCTGGAGCTGCTGGACCCACTGGAGCCCGAGCCGGAACTGTGGCTGCTGCCACCGCAGCTGGCGCCGTGGGAGCCACGGGCTCCGGTGAGTGCGAAGATTGCGATACCGAAGACGGCTACCGCGCGGACATGGCGAAGCTTCACGTCAACCCCGTTGAAATGTCAGTATGTGAGAGGCTCGATTTGATGGGTGCATGACACCTTAACAGCGGATGGGCGGCCCTCGTGCCGCCGACACCGCGCGGTCCCGGGAGGCGGGCGCGGGCTGCGTCTACTCGGGTATGACGCTTGCTCGCGCTCGCCGCACAGGGCTGAAACGCTGAGCCGGTGGCGCAGGCGCCACCGGTGACGCCGAGCCTTCCGCCCGAACTCACGTGCACGTTCGGCCTCTTGGCGCCCGCAGGCCGACGCTGCGCCGCAGACCCGTTGCAGTCGTACAGGCTGATCCGATGGCCGCCGGCCCTCGCCGCGGGCGTGGCCGGTGTCGTGGGTGCGGTCCGGCGGCGGGATGAGAGTCCGAGCGTCCTGCCGCCGACGCGCCCCGGCAACTGCCTTATGCGTGCTGGCTCCGGAGCGGCTGGCGGACCGTCACGCGGGTGTGGGGGCTCGTCATCCGACGGCGGCGTCCTCGGCCTCCCAGCGCAGCAGGTCGCCCGGCTGGCACTCGAGCACCTCGCAGAGCGCGGCGAGCGTAGCGAAGCGCACCGCCTTGGCTCGGCCGTTCTTGAGTACCGCCAGGTTGGCGGGCGTGATCCCTACGCGGTCGGCGAGCTCGCCCACGGACATCTTCCGCCTGGCCAGCATGATGTCGATGTCGACGGCGATCGGCATCAGATCACCTCGTCCAACTCGGCCTGCATTCGCGCTGCTTCGATGTCGCGCGCGACGGCCTGGGTGAGCAGCATCCGCATCACGAGCACGATGAGCGCGACCCCCAGGATGGCCAGGCCGACCCCGCCCATGATGACGGTGACGCCCGGATCCTCCCGCTGGCCCGGCGCATTGAGGGCCGTGACCCCGAACCACATGAGGGCGGCCGCCACGATCGCGCCGATCACGCCGTCCACGTACCGGAAGGCGGCGTGGGAGAAAACGGTTCCGCGTCGCACCATCGTCACCAGCCGCCACACGCAGACCAGGGCGACCTGGGCCGACACCATGCCCAGGATCGTGATCACGCGCAGCGGGGTCAGCGGGAGCGACCCGTCCTCCGGGTCGGTGGCCAACGCCCACACCATCAACGCCTGTACGAACACGGTGCCGACGAGCACCACCACGAGCACGGCGCGCAACGCATGCACGGCCAGCTTTCCCATGACGCCTCCTTCCATCGATTGACGATGGGAATCTATCGAATTTCGATAGGCGGAGCAAGGGGTGGGACGGAGGGGCCGGACTGTCGAACGAGCAGGAACCGCTGACCCCGTCCGCCCGTCATCTCCACGGGGACCGCCGCACGCCCCACACCGCCACCGAGGTCCGAGGAGTCTCAATGCCTAAGCGGAGTTCCAGGGCAGCTCCGGCGACACCAGCCTCAGTCTCATCGACGACTCATGGGACTACCCCCGTGCCGAGCGGGACGCCTGGCACGCCGACGAGCTGGATTCCCGGCGCCGGCGGGCCGCCGAGGCCCGGGCTTTCGTCGAACGCCCCGGCGCGGGCACCACGCTCATCCCCTGCCCGCCGCTGGGCTCGATCACCTACCCGGGCTGAGAAGGCCCGGACCGGCGCGGCAGTTCGTCGTGGAGCAGGCGACCGGTGAGTGCGCCGCCGAAGATGACGACGCCGATGCCGACGAGCCAGGTCTGGATGACGAGGACGGTTCCGAAGGGGCCGTACGTGACGGCGCTGGAGGCGATCAGCGGTGAGAAGACGAGTCGGGAGAAGATCCGTAGTCCGAGCAGCGCGATCATGGTGGCGACCGCCCCGGGAAGCAGAGCGGTCCATGCCACCCGGCCGCCGAGCAGCAGCCGCTGAGACCACCAGAAGAAGAGAGTGCCGATCGCCACCGTGACGAACCCGCGCGCCGGAGACTCACGCCATGGCGGTGTGATGGCCGACAAGTAGAGGACGCCGATCAGCACGCCGAGCCAGACCACATGCCGCCACCTGGCCCACCAGCGGGCCGGGGGCAGGTCCCAGATCTTTTCGTAGCCGCTCTGCAGCATGGTTGCGAAGGACAGGCCGAACACCGTGAGCACGGCGAGGCCGAATGCCGTCGTGGTCCGCCATGCCTGACCGGGCAGGGCGAAGAGCCGGTCGATTTCCGCCCTGGCGGCGGGCGACACGCCGAGCCCGTCCCCCAGCCATTGCGCGAACCCCTGCCCGGTGGCGGTGTCCGCCGCGGATACGACGATCAGCAGCGGTACCAGCGTCAGGAACCCCAGCGCCGAGAACCCCAGGGAGCGCTGCCACAGGTCTACGTCCCGGATACGCCCCCAATGGCGCCCGGCCCGCGCACGGCGTATCGCGCTGCGTATCCGTCCGACGGGCGACAGCCGGCCAGACCCACCCGACCCGATCATTTCGCCGGGTCACGCTCCGACGAGTCGTTCGCGACCGATGTCCTGTGACCGGGAGCGATGGGCCGGGGGTGAGGTGACGAGCATGGCCGCTCCAGGTGTCGCTCCCACGATAGGACTCTCGCGTCGGGGAATCCATCCGTACGGCTTCCGCCCCGGCCGACCGGGTCAGGACGGCCTGTCCTGCGGGGTCACCACGGTGAAGAGCGCTCCCTCGGGATCGGCGAGAACGACCCACCGGCTCGCGCTGGACGTCTGCACGGGAGACGCGGTCCTGCCGCCCAGCCGGATCGCGGCCTCGACCACCGCCTCCAGGTCGGGCACGCGGAAGTGGATGTGCCATCGGGGACGGACCTCGGGGTCCGGTGCCGCTTCGAGCGCGCCGCCGCTGATGCGGGCCACCGTGTCGCGCCCGTGGCGCAGGACGACGTGGGCGTGCTCATAGGAGACCGCGCAGCAGCCGGGACGCGAGCCGGCCCACTCGAGGACCTCCCCGTAGAAGATGGCGGCCGCGAACGCGTCCCGCGTCCGCAGTTCCAGCCAGGCGGGTGCACTTCCACGGCCGACCGACCAGTCGGGGACGACCTCGCCCTGCCAGAAGCCGAACACGGCCCCGGCGGGGTCCGCCGCCAGGGCGATGCGGCCGGTGCCGAAGGCCACGGGGCCGACCGCCATGGTGGCGCCGCGTTCGAGGATCCGTGCGGCGGTCACGTCGGCGTCCTCGACGGCGAAGTACGGCGTCCACAGCACTGGTGCGCCGGCATTCCCGGCGAGTACGCCGATGCCCGCCACGGGGGCCCCGTCGCGGAAGGCGACCATGATGCCGCCGCCGAGGTGGGTGGGGCGGAAGTCCCAGCCGAGCACGCCGGCGTAGAACCGCTGTGTGGATTCGAGATCCCGGGCCAGCAGGCTGACCCAGCACGGGGCACCGAAGATCTCGTGGCTCGAAGTCGACACAGCTGCCAGCCTCATCTGCCGTTGACGGGGGACGGAACCCTTCCACCGTAGACCGGGCGGCGGCGCTGGGCCGCGAGGCGCGGTTCGAACCGGGCGATGTCCCTCTCCGGCCCGCGGCAGGCCTCGCGCGGCCCGCTCCGGTGTTTGGCCGGCGGCCGGGCGGGCAGCCGCGTCAACACATACGGAACACGACGGGTCACCCCTGTCGGGAGGAGTTGTTTCGCGTGACTGAGCATGTGTGGAGCTACCGGCCGACATCGGGTCACCTGACCTGGGCCGACCTCACCGGGTACAAGGTCGAGGCGACCGACGGCCATATCGGGAAGGTCGACAAGCACTCCTACGACGTGGGTGACGCCTACCTGGTCGTCGACACCGGCGTGTGGATCTTCGGCAAGGAGATCCTCCTCCCGGCGAGCACCGTGTCCCGGATAGACCTGCAGGAGGAGACGGTCCACGTGAACGTCACGAAGGACCGGATCAAGAACGCCCCCGAGTTCCACCGGGAGAAGCACCTCCAGGACCCCGGCTACCGGGAGGAACTCGGTACCTACTACGGCACGGGAGGGCTGCCCGGCAACGGAGGGCTGCCCGGCGAAGGCCCGGCCGGCAGCCACCGTGCATGAGGGCCGCGGCGGCGGCGTGGAGGGATTTCCCGCCGCCGAAAATCAGCGGGCATGGAATCGATAAAAGCGGATTTCCAGGGTAGACGCCCTGTGAGACGCCCCGGCGGATCCAACTGTTCCGTCGAATTCCGAAGCAGGAATGAGGAAATCATGATTGTGGTCGGGCTTATTCTACTGCTCGTCGGATTTCTCACCGGGATCTCCATCCTGTGGACCATCGGGATCATCCTGCTCGTGGTCGGCGCGGTGCTGTGGATCCTGGGCTCGGTCGGGCACGCGGTCGGCGGTCGGCGCCACTACTACTAGCCGGCCGGCACTACGCCGTACGAGGGACGCCGGGGCTCGGACTTCGGCCCTCGAAACTCCGGTCGGATGAAAGACGTACCCAGTCACCATTTCCGTTCCGAATACCCAGGGAGTGATCAGCTGTGTCGGACAAGGAGAAGAGCCGCGCCAAGGCCGAGCAGGCCAAGGGAAAGCTCAAGGAGACGGCAGGACGCGCAGTGGGCAATGAAAGCCTGACCGCGGAGGGCCGGGCCGAAAAGGCCAAGGGAGACGCCCGTCAGGCCAAGGAGAAGATGAAGGACGTCTTCAAGCGCTGACGCGCACCAGCGTCCCGCCGAGGTCCCGCGCCCGTGGTCGGGTGCGGGACCTCGGCATGTGCACGGCGGTGCCGTCCGCGACGGCGGATGCATGGAACCGCGATACGTGTGAACGTGAGACGGCAAGGTTTCCGCGGGTGCGTGCGGCATCGGGGCGCTCACCTCGAACGCGGCCACCTGTATCGATCTGAACCCGGGAGCGATGGGCGGCGGCGGAATGCGAAGCGTGGGAGTGGAAGAAGAGCTGTTGCTGGTGGACGCTGCCACCGGTGAGCCGCTGGCCCTGTCGGGCCCGGTCCTGGCGGCGGCGGACCACTGCACGGGGGCGTGCTCCATGGGCGGGGGAGCGAAGGAGCACGTCTTCGAGAAGGAGCTCCAGAGGGAGCAGGTGGAGTTCGGCACCAAGCCGGTGACGGAGATGGGCGAGCTCCAGGAGGAGATCGTCCGGTGGCGCACGGAGGCGGCTCGGCACGCGGCGTCCGCCGGAGCCCTCGTGGCGGCCCTCGGCACGTCGCCCCTGCCCGTGCGGCCCTCACGCAGCGCCGGGCAGCGGTACGAATGGATCGCCGAGCAGTTCGGCCTGACCGCGCAGGAGCAGCTGACCTGCGGATGCCACGTCCACGTCTCGGTCGAGTCGGACGAGGAGGGCGTGGCCGTCCTGGACCGGATCCGCCCCTGGCTCGCCGTACTGATCGCGATGAGCGCGAACTCTCCCTTCTGGCAGGGCACGGACAGCGGGTACGGAAGCTACCGGAGCCGGGTGTGGAACCGGTTGCCCTCGGCCGGACCCGTGGACGTCTTCGGGTCCGCCGACCGCTACCACGACGAGGTCCGCGCGATGGTGGACACCGGCGTGCTGCACGACGAAAGAATGATCTACTTCGACGCCCGCCTGTCGGCCGTCTACCCCACGGTGGAGATCCGGGTCGCCGACGTGTGCCTGGAGGCGGGGACCACGGTGCTCCTGGCCGCCCTCGTCCGCGCGCTGGTCGAAACGGCCGCCCGGGCGTGGCGGGCCGGGGAGCCGCCGGCCCGGGTCGATACGGGCCTGCTGCGACTGGCCGGCTGGCGGGCCGGGCGGTCGGGGCTGGACGGACCTCTGCTGCATCCCCTGACGATGCGGGAGACCGCTCCCGCCACCGCCGTACGGGCCCTCCACGAGCACGTCCGCCAGGCGCTCGTCGATCACGGCGACCAGGAACGGGTGAGTGCGGAGCTCGCCACTCTCCTGAAACGCGGCAACGGCGCCCGCGTCCAACGCGCGTTGTTGAGCGAGCGAGGTGATCTTGCCGCCGTGGTCCTGGGCTGCGCGGACACGACGACGGCCACACCCGTCTTCTGAGGCCGTTCGCCGTTCAGCTCGCCGCGGTGTAGCGGACGCGTGCCCAGAGGGGGAGGACGAACCAGCACAGGAGGTACCAGGCCAGGACTCCCGCGACCAGCCACGGCACGATCGCGTTGTGCGTGGCCACCCGGAGCACGAGGAGGAGGGCGCACGTGCAGGTGGCCAGGAGCAGGATCAGTCCGGTGAAGGTCAGTCGCGAGGCCCACGCGACCGCCTCGGGTTTGATCCGGCGGCCCGAGACGATGCGGTGGAAGGAGACGGGCCCGATCAGCGCCCCCGTCGCCAGTGCGCCCAGCACCACGGTAATGATGTAGATCACCTTGTCGGTCTGGGGCAGTCCCTGGAAGTGCGGGGTGAAGGCGACGGTCAGCAGGAAGCCGAAGAGGATCTGCACGCCCGTCTGCGCGACGCGGATCTCCTGGATCAGCTCCTGCCACTGCCGGTCCGCGCGCTCCTCCACGCTCTCGCTCCGCCCGTCCCGGGCATCCTGCGCCATGAAGCCTCCCTGTGTTTTGCCGGGGCCGTTGCGCATGCGCGCGGGCAGTCCCACGTTCGGGCGACCCGGCGACCCGGCGACCCGGCGACCCGGCGACCCGGCGACCCGGCGACCGGGCGACCCGGCGACCGGGCTGCCGTGGCGGACCGTCAGCGGAGCACGCGTACACAGCCGTCCACAGGGTAGACGCGCCCGCATGACATGGAGGCAGGCACGGCGGCGTGGTGAGGTGCCGGAGGAATCCGAGGGGTCCGAGGACAGCGAAAGATCCGCGAAAGGGGCCACGGGGGCCGACCCGCGGCAACGCCGTCCGGCACACCCGGCCGTCCGGGCGCTGGCCATGGCGATCGCCTTCGTCGGGACCGTCCTGTTCGGTGCGGTCCTGGCCCGGCTGACGCTGGAACCGTCCGCCGCGTCGGAGGCCCTCGTGCACAGCAATGTCCGACCCGGTCATTCGATCAGCGCCTATCTGGACGGGACCCCGACGATCGAGGCGGTGCGCCAGCTGGGCGGGAACCTGCTGCTGGGGTTGCCGTTCGGGGTGCTCCTGCCGGTCCTGCTGCCCCCGGCCCGGGGGCTGGTACGGGTCGCCGTGGTGACGGTCGCCCTGATGACCCTGGTGGAGCTCACGCAGGGAGCCCTGATCACCGGACGCGTCTTCGACATCGACGACGTCATCCTCAACACGGCCGGAGCCCTCATCGGGTACGTGTTCATCGGCCTGCGGCTGGGCCGGGCCGTGCACCCGCGCCGCAGGCACTGGTGGCACCGCTGAGCCCGGACGGGTCGTACGGCGGCCCCCGCCCGCCCGGGATCAGACCTCGCGCCACCGGGCCATCGCCCAGGAGAACGCCCCGAAGAGCATCAGTCCGAGGGCGACCGCGACCAGCAGCCACGGCCCCGCCGGCGTCCGGGTGAACGACCTCAGGGTGTCGTCGACGCCCTTCGCCTGCGCCGGGTCGTAGCGCACAGCGGCGTACACGACGAAGCCGCCGACCGCCGCGAACAGGGCGCCCCGGGCCAGGCCGCCGGTCACCCCGAGAAAACCGACGGCCGCGCGCCACCGCGCCGAGACCCCGCCCATGGCGAGATGCTCGCGGAAGCTGCGCCGCGCCGCCTGCACCGCGATGACCGCGCCGGCGACGGCGATCCCGAGCCCGGCCGCACCCACCAGCCACCGGCCGGCGGGCAGCTCCAGTGCCCGCGCCGTCATGTCGCGGGACTGCTGGTCTCCGGAGTGCCCGCCTCCGCCCGCCGCGAACGACAGGACGGAGAAGGAGACCGCGGCGTAGAAGACGGTCCGGCCCGCCGAGGCCAGCCGCTTCACCGGCTTGCCGCCGTCGGGCCCGGTCGCGCCGAACGCCGCCTCCGACAGGCGCCACAGCATCATGCCGACGAGCCCGATGCCCACGGCCCAGACGAGCACGCTGCCGAAGGGCTTTCCCATGAGCTCCTGGAGGGCGCCCTGGCGGTCGGCCTCCTTGCCCCCGGCATCACCGAAGGCCATGCGCAGGGCCAGCATCCCGACCAGTCCGTACAGCACCCCGCGGGCCAGCAGCCCGCAGCGCGCCGTGACCTCCCGGCCCCCGCCACCGCGGGACTCGGCCCGGACGCCCCTGCCCGCGCGGCCGCTGCCCATCGCGGTCAGACCTCGCCCCGCCAGGCGCCCGTCCCGGCTCCGCGGGACTCGATGAACAGCTTGAACCGCTTCAGATCGCCGGCGACCTGGCGCCTGACGAAGCCGAGCTTGTCGGCTGCGCTCTCGGCCAGCCCGTCGGGCACCCAGTTCATGTGCAGGACGACCTTGGTGGTGGTCGCGTCGATCGGCTGGAAGGTCACCAGCCCGGCCTGGCGCGTCTCCCCGTCCACCGTCATCCACGCGACGCGGCGGTCCGGGTACTGCTCGGTGATCTGCGCGTCGAACTCACGCCGGACGCCGTTCACGTTCGTCACCCAGTGGGTGAGCGTGTCCGTGCGCTGTTCGATGCGCTCGACCCCCTCCATGAAGACGGGGAACTCCTCGAACTGCGTCCACTGGTTGTAGGCCGTCCGCGCCGGAACGTTGACCTCGACGTACTCCTCTACGTGCGACATGCGTACCCCTTCCGTGTCGTCGTCGGCAGCGGCCCCGCCCCGCAATCGCGCGAAGCCGGTCACCGCCGTCAGGACCCTGCAGGACAGCGGCCGCACGCGGTGCCCGGGGGGACGGGACACCGGCGTGCGGCCGCGGATCTCGGCGGGTCGCCGCCCCGCTCGAAACGGCAACCCGCCGACACTTACGCGTCTGGCCCTGAATCGAGGGCTCAAACAGAAGCGCGGAAAGAACTCGTACCGTGTCCGCACCTTCAGCCGTGGGTGACGTCCACCGTGCGGGGAGCTTCCGCTACCGGTGCCGGGCCAGGCTGCGGAGCAGGACGAGGAGAGCGAACGCGATGACGGCCAGATGGAGCCAGGCGGGGCCGGGCGCCGGGGTCAGGGCCAGGGAGTCGAGCGCGTGGGATGTCATACCGCGCGCCTGCCCCCGTCACGCGGAACGAAGCTCCGGTACGGGGACACGGGGACACGGGGACGGGGACGTGGGCGCGGGGCGGGGCGGCGCGGGGACGCGAGCGCCCGCCCGGCCGGGTCACAGACCTGTGGACCTGCCCGAGGTCAGCCGCGACGCCTCGATCTCGGCCCAGACGGCCTTGCCGTTCTCGTGGGTGTGCGTGCCCCAGCGATCGGAGACACGCTCCACGATGTAGAGGCCGTGGCCGCCCGGGAGGCCACGCTGCGGGGACGGGTGGCGGCGCGGAGGCGTCGTGGTGCCGTCGAAGACCTCCATCCGCAGGACGTCGCCGGCCGAGAGCGCGAGCTCGATGCAACCACCGGCATGCAGGGCCGCGTTGGTCAGCAGCTCGGACACGAGGAGCAGCGCGTCTTCCGACGTCTCGGTCCCGCTCCAGCCCCAGTCGAGCAGGGCCTGGCGTGCGAAGTCGCGGCCCTTGGCCACGGGTCCGCGTACGCCGGCCAGGCCGAGCCGGCGGCGCTGCCCCGCGACGGGAAGCCCGGCAGGCCTTCGATCGCCGGTTTCCGGCCCGATCGTTTCCACTGTGGTCTCTCACCCCCACCATTGACATTGGTCTCTGTTCGCGGGAACGAACAGGCCCCGTGGGGCCGAGGCCACCCGAGCACGCGACTGACAGTCTAAGGGGACCGCCGGTCGCTCAGAAGGCTGTCATGTGCAGCCTCAGATTGAAACCGCAGTCCGAGGCACGGATCTCCACCAGGTCACACAGCTGGTGGATCATCCACAGGCCCCGGCCTCCTTCGGCCGATGCCAGGGCGGGACGGCGGCGCCCCGCCAACGGGTCGGCGAGGTGACCTCCGTCGCGGATCTCGGCCACGAGCCCGGCACCCGCACCTGCACCGGACCCGGTCGTGCTCCACAGCCGGATCGCGCCGCTCCCGCCCCCGTGGGCGAGGGAATTGGCGGCGGCCTCACCGACCGCCAGGACGAGGTCGCCGCGCCGCGCCGCGCTCAGGGCCGTGCCTCGGGCGAAGGCCTCGGCGTACGCGCGTACCTCGCTCAGCTGCCCGTGGGTGTAGGCGAGCCAGGGCGCACCGCCCTCGGGTTCGGGCAGGGGGGCGTCGCAGTCGGCGCAGACCGACGAGGCGTCCGCGTGGTCCGGGCTCAGCAGGGCCTTGCCGTCCTCCAGCAGCGTGGGATGCGTACGCCGGGCATCGGACACCACGGCGGCCGGCAGGCCGAGGACGTCGTACGGGCACAGGATGGTGGCCTGCCGCCCCGCGAAGGCGGTGTTGATGAGGGCCTCGTGACGGGTGGCCTCCAGCGCCTCGGCCCGCGAGCGGCCGGGCCAGATCGGCTCGCCCACGATCCGGGCCGGCCGGCCCGCGTGCCGGCCGGCGAAATCCTGCAGGGCGGCCAGGATGCGGCCGGGATTGCGGCCCAGGTGCGTCATGTCCGTCCAGGTGACCCCGGTCGTGGTGACGCCGAGCTCCTCGCGCAGAGCGTCCAGCCGCGGGCCGGGCACGGCCACCAGCACCGGCTCGTCGGCCGCGAGGGCGGCCCGTACGAACCCGCCCACGGCTGCCAGGTAGTCCGTCTGCCCCCGGTAGAAGAGGGCGGGGTGGACGAAGGCCCCGGAGGCGCCGGACGCAGGAGAATTGATCATGCTGCGACCTCCAGCGCGGCACATTCGTCCGGGAACATCTCCACGAGCTTGCGGAGCGAGTAGGGCGGGTGGTGGAGCAGCAGGCGGCGCCCCTGGCCGGTGACGGTGGCGTTGGCCTGCACCAGGGCGGCCACGGCGGCCGTGTCGAGGAAGGCCACGGCGGACAGGTCGAGATGGACGACCGGGCCGGGGATCCGGGTGACGACGCCGAGCGCCGCGCGCAGGATCGGCCGGGTGTCGAGGTCGCAGCTGCCGCTCAGCAGGGCACCGGGGCGGTCGCGCAACGGCCGGGCGGTCAGCGTCGCCGCCGCCGTACCCGTCCCCGCGTGCGCGTACCGCACGACCGCGTCCGCCCACGTCCCGTCGTCGTAGAGCGCCTGCGCGCCGACGGGCGGGACAGGAGGGACGGGCGGGGCGGGCCGGATGGGCCGTACGGGAGGGACCGGTCCGTCGTGCCGGTGGGGTGAGGGCATGCCCGCTGCCTACACCGAGAGCATTCCGGCGCGCAGCTGGGCCAGGGTCCGGGAGAGCAGGCGCGAGACCTGCATCTGTGAGATGCCCAGTTCCGCGCCGATCTCCGCCTGCGTCCTGTCCTCGCCGAAGCGCAGCCGCAGGATCCGCCGGTCGCGTTCGTCCAACTGCTCCAGCAGGGGTGCGAGGGTGTGGAACTCCTCGAAGAGTTCCATGGCGGGGTCGACCTCGCCGAGCCGGTCCGCCAGCGGACGAGTCGTCCGGCTCGTCGTCGTCGACGGCTCGTCGCCCTCGGCGCAGGTGTCCAGGGAGCCGCTCGTATAGCCGTTCGCGGCGACCAGCCCTTCGACGACCTGTTCCTCGGTCAGTTCGAGGTGCTGGGCGACCTCCTTGACCGTGGGGGACCGGCCCAGTACCTCGGTCAGGGCCTCCTGGGCCCTGGCGAGCTCCGTACGCCGTTCCTGCAGACGGCGCGGAACGTGCACCGCCCAGGTGGTGTCACGGAAGTAGCGCTTGATCTCACCGGTGATGTAGGGGAGGGCGAGGGTGGAGAACTCGACCTCGCGTTCCGGCTCGTAGCGGTCGATGGCCTTGATGAGACCGATGGTTCCCACCTGGATGATGTCGTCCATGTCCAGACCCCCGCCCAGCACGCGGGAGCGGAAGCGCCGCGCGGCGAACTGGACCAGCGAGAGGTTCATCTCGATCAGGGTGTTGCGGGCGTACTGGTACTCACGCGTGCCCTCTTCCAGGACACCGAGCCTCAGGAAGAAGAGCCTTGAAAGCTCGCGCGCGTCGGCAGGCGCCATCTCCCGGGCGTTCTTCACCTCGGGCAGTTCCACGTCAAGCCGCGGGTCTCCCACGGCGCCGGGCACAGCGGGCGTCATATGCGCGTCTGTTGCACGAATGGGGCCTGCGACGGTGGTGGCCGAGCGAGACATGGTGGCCGTTCCCTCCCGATTGACTGACGGCTGCTCGGGCGCTTGTGCCCGGACTTCACCGCCCTACTCGCCCCTCGCGAAAACTTTTGTCCGCGGCCACCGCCGATGAGGTGGCGCCGGCCTGCGGGTGCGCGTGCCGCGGGCCTTGGCACCCTCGACCGGCCGGCGAGCAGGCATACTCCCTTGCGGAAGCCGTACAGGTGACGATCCGGGGAGGCGGACATGACCGGAGCAGGGGACGCGAACCACGAAGGCGTCGTCGGGAACAGCTACCTGGCCGGAGCCGGGTGGGTGGTCGCGGCGCACGGGGAGCTCGACCAGGACACGCTGGCCCCGCTCGAGGAGGCGCTCGCCTCTGCCGCGGACCAGCACCGGCTGGTGGTCCTGGACGCGGGCTCCATCACCTTCGGCGACTCCTCGTTCCTGAACCTGCTGCTGCGGCTGCACCACGTCACCACGCTGCGCATCGCCGCCCCCGGCGAGCAACTCCGCCGTCTCTTCGCCCTGACGGGCGCCGATACGGTCCTCTCCCTCCACCCGAGCGTCGAGGACGCCGTCGGCGGGCCGTGACCGGGTGATCAGGCGTGCTTCCGTCGACGATAGCCTTCATCACCGGTCGTGCGGCGATGGCGGATCCCCATCACGTCCAGGTCCCCGCGCCGGCACGGTCGTTGTCTAGAGTGAGGTTGGCGGATGGCTGAGCGGACGGGCACGGAGGCACCGGGCGGGTCACCGGCGCTCCCTGGCGAGGACAGGATCGGCGAATCGGAACTGCGCCAGCTGCTGGCCGGCCTGACGGCCGTACGGGACGGGGACTTCCGTACCAGGCTGCCCGATACGGCGGACGGGCTGCTCGGCGAGATCGCCACCGTGTTCAACGGGATGGCCGACCAACTGTCGCTGTTCACGTCCGAGGTGACCCGGGTGGCCCGCGAGGTGGGCACCGAGGGAACGCTCGGCGGCCAGGCGGACGTACCGGGAGTCGGAGGCGCCTGGCTGGACCTCACGGATTCGGTCAACTTCATGGCCGGAAACCTCACGGCACAGGTGCGTTCCATCGCCCAGGTCGCCACGGCCGTGGCCAAGGGCGACCTCTCGCAGAAGATCAACGTCACCGCGCGCGGGGAGATCCTGGAGCTGAAGGAGACCATCAACACGATGGTCGACCAGCTGTCCGCCTTCGCCGGAGAGGTCACCCGGGTCGCCCGGGAGGTCGGCACCGAGGGCCGGCTCGGCGGGCAGGCGGACGTCAAGGGCGTGTCCGGCACCTGGAAGGACCTGACCGAGTCGGTCAACGTCATGGCCGACAACCTGACCGCCCAGGTGCGCTCGATCGCGGAGGTCACCACCGCGGTGGCCCAGGGCGATCTGACGCAGAAGATCCGGGTGGACGCGCGGGGGGAGATCCTGGAGCTGAAGGAGACCATCAACACGATGGTCGACCAGCTCTCCGCCTTCGCCGACGAGGTGACCCGGGTGGCCCGCGAGGTCGGCACCGAGGGCAACCTGGGCGGCCAGGCCACGGTGCGCGGGGTCTCCGGCACGTGGAAGGACCTCACCGACAACGTCAACGTGATGGCGTCCAACCTGACGGGCCAGGTCCGTTCCATCGCCCAGGTGGCCACCGCCGTCGCCCGCGGCGACCTCTCGCAGAAGATCATGGTGGAGGCGAAGGGCGAGGTCGCCGCGCTGGCCGGCGTCATCAACACGATGGTCGACACGCTGTCCGCGTTCGCCGACGAGGTGACGCGCGTGGCCCGGGAGGTCGGCACCGAGGGCCGGCTCGGCGGCCAGGCACAGGTTCCCCACGTCGCCGGTACCTGGAAGGACCTCACCGACAACGTCAACTCCATGGCGAACAACCTCACCGGCCAGGTCCGCAACATCGCGCTCGTCACGACGGCCGTCGCCAACGGCGACCTGTCCAAGAAGATCGACGTGGACGCGCGGGGGGAGATCCTGGAGCTGAAGACCACCATCAACACGATGGTCGACCAGCTCTCCTCCTTCGCCGCCGAGGTCACCCGCGTCGCCCGCGAGGTCGGCAGCGAGGGCCGGCTCGGCGGCCAGGCCGAGGTCGAGGGCGTCTCGGGCACGTGGAAGCGGCTGACCGAGAACGTCAACGAGCTCGCCGGCAACCTCACCCGCCAGGTCCGGGCCATCGCCGAGGTCGCCAGCGCGGTCGCCGAGGGCGACCTGACCCGCTCGATCACCGTCGACGCCTCGGGCGAGGTCGCCGAACTCAAGGACAACATCAACTCCATGGTCGGCTCGCTGCGCGAGAGCACCCGGGCCAACCAGGAGCAGGACTGGCTCAAGTCCAACCTGGCCCGGATCTCGGGCCTGATGCAGGGCCACCGGGACCTCGCCGCCGTCGCGGAACTCGTCATGGACGAACTGACCCCGCTCGTCGCCGCCCAGTACGGGGCCTTCTACCTCGCCGAGGACGGCCCCGGCGGCCCCCTGCTCATCCTGGTCGGCTCCTACGGCCGTCCCGCCGGCACCGGGGAGGGCACCGGGTTCGCCCTCGGGGAGTCCCTCGTGGGGCAGGCCGCGCGCAGCCACCGGATCATCGCCACCGACCAGGTCCCCGGCGGCTACGTCATCTCCTCCGGGCTCGGCCACACCACCCCGGGCAGCCTGATCATCCTGCCCATCGTCGTGGAGGACCAGGTCCTCGGGGTGATCGAGCTCGCCTCCTTCTCCGCCTTCACCCCCGTACACCGGGACTTCCTCGGCCAGCTGATGGAGACCATCGGCGTCAACCTCAACACCATCGTCGCCAACGCCCGTACCGACGAACTCCTGGAGGAGTCCCAGCGGCTGACCGGGGAGCTCCAGGCACGTTCGGAGGAACTCCAGGTCCAGCAGGTGGAACTGCAGCGCTCCAACGCGGAGCTGGAGGAGAAGGCGGCCCTGCTCGCCAGCCAGAACAGCGACATCGAGGCCAAGAACCTGGAGATCGAACAGGCCCGGCAGGAACTGGAGGACCGGGCCCGCCAGTTGTCGCGGGCCTCCACCTACAAGTCCGAGTTCCTGGCGAACATGAGCCACGAGCTGCGGACACCGCTCAACAGCCTCCTCATCCTCGCCCAGCTGCTCGCCCAGAACCCGACCCGCAACCTCTCCCCGAAGCAGGTCGAGTACGCGGGCATCATCCACTCGGCGGGCTCGGACCTGCTGCAGCTGATCAACGACATCCTCGACCTCTCGAAGGTCGAGGCGGGGAAGATGGACGTCAACCCCGAGCGGGTGGACCTGCCGCAGCTGCTGGAGTACGTCGACGCCACCTTCCGACCGCTGACCACGCAGAAGAGCCTCGACTTCACCGTCACCACCGCTCCCGACGCCCCGGCCGACCTGCTCACCGACGACACGCGCCTGCGCCAGATCCTGCGCAACCTGCTCTCCAACGCGGTCAAGTTCACCGAGCGCGGCGGTGTCGAGCTGCGGATCGAACCCGCGGCGGCGCCCGAGGTCCCCGCCGGGCTCCCCGGCCGCGCGCCCATGCTCGCCTTCCGGGTACGGGACACGGGGATCGGTATCCCGGAGCAGCAGCTGGAGTCCGTCTTCGGCGCCTTCCAGCAGGCCGACGGCACCACCAGCCGCAAGTACGGCGGCACCGGGCTCGGGCTCTCCATCAGCCGCGAGATCGCCCAGCTCCTCGGCGGCGCCGTCATCGCGGAGAGCACGCCGGGTCAGGGCAGCACCTTCACCCTCTACCTGCCGGTCAGCCGGGCGGACTACGAGGAGGAACCCCTCCCCGCGACTCCCGGGACTCCCGGGACTCCCGGGACTCTCGGGGCCGCCGAGGCCCCCGCGGCGGCCCGGCACGCCGGCACCGCCGGACATCCCGTACCGGCCGGCGCCGGCGCGGCCGTTCCGGTCCCGCCGCAGCGGCGGGCCCGCCGTCTCCTGGTGATCGAGGAGCGTCCCCACGGCCTGCTCTCCCTCGTCGCGGAGAGCGCCGACCGGGACCTCACCCCCGGCCCTCTGCCGGCGGGGGACCACCGCGAGGCCGTCCAGGTGGTCAACGCCACGAGCTCGCGGGAAGCCGCCGCCGCCCTGGCCTCGCACTCCTTCCATTGCGTCGTCCTCGAACTCGACATGCCCGGCGGCGAGGCCCTGCGCTTCCTCGACGCGCTCGACGGAGACCCGGCGCTCTCCTCCCTCCCGGTCCTCGCGCACAACAACCCCCGCCTGAAGACCGGGCAGGAGCGTGCACTGCGGGACCGGGCCGCGTCGCGCCGGCTGGAACTGCTGTCGAGTCTGGACGAGCTCCGGGAACGCATCGTGCTGCACCTGTCCGCCGACCGGCCGGGGGACGTACTGCCCCTCGTCCACAAGGAGGCGCAGGACCGGCAGAGAGCCCATCCGCTCGACGACGACCTGGCCGGACGCACCGTCCTCGTCGTCGACGACGACGCGCGCAACCTGTACGCCCTCAGCGGGGTGCTGGAACAGCACGGTGTCCGCGTCCTCCACGCGGAGGACGGCCGCAAGGGGATCGACACCCTCACCCGCAACGAGGGCGTCGACCTGATCCTGATGGACGTCATGATGCCCGAACTGGACGGCTACGCGGCGACCGCCGAGATCCGGCGGATGCCGGCCTACGCGGGGCTGCCCATCATCGCGGTCACCGCCAAAGCGATGCCGGGCGACCGTGAGAAGAGCCTCGCCGCGGGAGCCAGCGACTACGTGACCAAGCCGGTCGACGCCGACGACCTCATCGCCCGCGTCCGGCACTGGCTCACCGGATGACCCCCGGCACACAGCGGTACGACGACGCCCGCTCGCCGGGAGCGGTCGCCGAGGAGCCACTGCGGAACGCGGTCCCGCACCATGCGCCGGCACCCCTGGGACGCCTGGTCGCCACCGTGGAACGGCTCCGCCGCGAGGTGCGGGAGGCGCACGCCGCCGCGGACGGCAGGGCCCTGATCGAGCTGGCCAAGGGCATCCTGATCGGCCAGCTGAGCTGCACCCCCGCCGCGGCGGCACGCCAGCTCGACGAACTGTCCCGCGAGACCGGGCTGTCCGCGCTCGAACTCGCCGCCGACATCGTCAACCAGGCCTCCCGCGACCACGTCAGCGAGGTCGCCGCCGCGTTCGCCCGGCGCACCGGCACGCCGGAACCGGCCGAGCGGTCCACCACGGTCTCCGTGCGGCTGCGTACCGCCGAGAGCGGGGTACTGGCCGCCGCCGACGACACCCAGGCGGTGGCCGAGTCCCTCCTGACGAACGCCCTCGGGCCCCTGGGCGCGGTCGCCGTCGCCGTCTGGAGCGCGGCCCCCGACGGCTCCCTGGCCCTCGCCGGCCACGCCGGCTTCCCGCCCGGGGAAGCCGCGCGCTGGCGCCACGTACCCCCGGGCGTCTCCACCGTCGCCCGTCTCGCGCTGCGCGAGCGCCGACTGGTCACCCTCGCCCGGCTCCAGCACGACGGACCTCCCTCGATCGGCCACCTCCAGCAGCCCGACGGCGGGCGGATGGCCGTACCGGCCGGAACCGGCGGACGGATCCACGGCGTCCTCGAAATCTGCTGGCCGCAGCCCCTGGCGCCGCAGCCCCCGCAGATCGAGCGCCAGGTCGAGGCCCTCGCCGAACTGTGCGCCCGCACCATGGACGCCGCACCCGCGCGCGATCCCGGCACGCTCGACGCGGTGCTCCCGGACGTCGCGGAGCTGATCGACCTCTCCGAGGGCCTGCACGACCCCGCCGTGGTCCTCACCCCGGTACTCGACCACGAGGGCCGGCTGACCGACTTCCGCATCCGACACGCCGGCAGCCGCTTCGTCGATCCCGCCGGGCGGCCGCGCGGCGACGTGAACGGCGCACTGCTGCTGGAGGCTTATCCGATGGCCGGGGGCGAGAGCGGGCTCTTCGACATCGTCGAGCGCGTGCACGCGACGGGCGAGCCCTTCCGCGCCGAACGCATGAGCCTGACCGCGCTCGTCGACCAGATTCCCCTCACCTCGGTCGCGGACATCAGCGTCAGCCGCCACGGGGCCGCCGTCCTGCTGATCTGGCGCGTCGAGGACGAGACGGCACGACTGGCCGACCTCCTCCAGCACGCCCAGCGCCTGGGCCGGATCGGCGGCTTCGAGGAGAACCTCGTCACCGGCGGGATCACCTGGAACGCGCAGCTGTACGCGCTGCACGGACTGCCGGCCACCGCCCCGCCCGTGCGGCTGCGGGAACTGCCCGGCTACGCCCATCCCGACGACTCCGCCGCCGTGGACCGCTTCCTGCGGGCCGTGCTGCGCTACCGCCGTCCGGCCTCCGTCAACCTGCGCCTGCGCAGGCCGGACGGCATCACCCGGCACATCCGCGTCGTCGCCGAGCCCGTCCTCGACGCCGACCAGCGGCTCCACGCAGTCCGCGGCGCCTACCAGGACATCTCCGCACAGCACTGGACCGAGGTCGCCCTGGCCGCGACCCGCGACCAACTGGCCCACACCGAGGCCGAGTCCGCCGAACGCAACCGCCTCGCCCTGCAGCTCCAGCACGCGATCATGCCCCCCACCCCGCCGGCCGTCGAGGCACCCGGCCTGCGCGTCGCCGTCCGCTACCGGCCCGCCGAGACCGAGTCGCTCGTCGGCGGCGACTGGTACGACACCGTGGTCCTGCCCTCCGGACTGGTCATGCTCTCCGTGGGCGACGTCGCCGGACACGGAATCGAGGCGGCCACCGGCATGGTCGTCCTGCGCAACGCGCTGCGCGGCCTCGCCGTGACCGGAGCGGGCCCCGCCCAGCTGCTGTCCTGGCTCAACACGGTCACCCACCATCTCGCCAAGCACGTGACGGCCACCGCGGTCTGCGGGATCTTCGACCCCGGCACCCGGGTGCTGCGCTGGGCGCGCGCCGGACACCTGCCGCCCGTACTCGTCCGCGGCGGCGAGGCGGAAGCCTTCCCGCTCATCGAGGGCCTGCTCCTCGGCGCGCTGCCCGAAGTGACGTACGCCGAGCGGGAGGTACGGCTCGAACCGGACGACACCCTGCTGATGTACACGGACGGGCTGGTGGAGCGACGGGACTCCTCGGTGCAGGACTCGCTCGGCCACCTCATGAACGCGGCGGCCGCCGGCGCCGGAGACCTGGACCGGCAGCTGGACCGCCTCCTCGCCGAGAGCCGGTCCGACACGGACGACGACACCTGCGTCATCGGAATCCAGGTCGGCTGACGCGGCAGGGCGGCACCCCGGACCCGGACGGTGATCACCCATCGCCTCGTCCGCGACTTCCACAGCGACATCGAGTCCGACGGGCGGGGACCGGTCCTCGACCACTCCGAACCGGCGGCCGCGCCGACCCGTTGACGGGTGCGGCGGACGGCACCCGGCGGCGTCAGCGGGCCGTGTTAGCGTGCGGGCATGCGCGCTCCCATCGGGTCCTTCGACAACGCGGTGCCGGCTCCGGACTGCCTCGCGGAACTCACCCCGCCCGTCGCCGAAGCGGTCCGCGGCTGGGCCGGTGACGTGCCCGCCGAGCAGATCGTCTACGTGGACACCGACCCCGCGATCGCCGACACCGCTGCCTTCGTCGCCCACTACGGGCCGGAGCTCCTCGACGGGTCGGCGAACTGCGTGGTCGTCGCCGCCAAGCGCGGCGGCGCGGTCACCCTCGCCGCCTGCCTCGTGCCCTCCGCCGGCCGGGTCGACGTCAACGGCGCCGTCCGGCGCCACCTGGGCGCACGCAAGGTGTCCTTCGCGCCGATGGAGACGGCCGTGGAGCTGACGGGCATGGAGTACGGGGGCATCACCCCGCTCGGCCTGCCCGAGGACTGGCCGCTCCTGGTGGACGCGGCGGTCGCCGACATGGCGTACGTACTCGTCGGCAGCGGACGCCGCGCGGCAAGCTCATCGCACCCGGGAAGCTGTTCGCGCAGATCCCCGGGGCCGAACTCATCGAGGGCCTCGCACTTCTCTGAGCTCAGGCGATTCCCACGGTGTACGCGGCGCGGTAGCCCTCCCCGTCGGGGACCAGGGCCAGCGTCATCGCGGCCCCGGAGGCGCGGTAGCGGCTGTCACGGGCGTTGGGGTGCTGCGGCGCGCGGCGCTGCGCGTACGGCGTCCGCGCGTACACCCGCACCAGGAGGTCCTCGGGGAAGAAGAACTGCGAGGTCGTCTCGGTACGGCGGTCGGGACGCACCTTGAAGTGGATGTGCGGCGCCAGTCCTGCGTACCAGCCGGGCACGATCGTGCGGAACGTACTGCGCCCGGCGGCGTCCGTGACCTGCGTACCGCGCAGGAAGGTGGCTCCACCGGTGGAGTAGGCGCCCGAGGCGTCGGCGTGCCAGATGTCGACCGCGGCGTCCGTGACCGGCCGGCAGCCCGCCGAGGCCCGTACGACGGTGAGGTCCAGCCGGAACGGCACACCCGTGCGGCCCTCCGTGATGTCGGAGCGGACCCGGTCCAGGTCCAGGTAGTACGGGCCGGCGCCGGCCTCCACGGCGAGGACGCAGGCCGGGGTGCTGCCACCCGGTGACGGCGCGAGGGTCGGTGACGCGGAGGGCTGCCCCGCCGCCCCCCGGGGCCCGGCCGGGCCGGAGCAGGCCGCCGTCAGCGCCGCGACCCCGGCCGATCCGGCGGCCAGCAGGAGGGCACGGCGGCTGGTCGGGGAACTGCCGTTCTCGGTCATGCGAACCTCTCCCGCGTGCGGCGCGACCGTCGCACGGGACGCCCGACTGCCACCGGTCGCGCCCACCGTGCCGGACGGAAGGCGTCCCGGCCACCACCGACACACCCGGCCGGGCAGACCGCACCGCCGTGGGGGATCGACACCTGAACGAGGACGAGAACTGACCTGGTTCACGCCTACGGTGGTGAGGTCACGAGGAGCGACAGGAGAGGAAGAGGCCGATGGACCACTTCGCCCCCGAGGGGTACACCAGCGTCGCGCCGTGGGTCGTCACCGACGACACGGGCGCGCTGCTCGACTTCATCACCGCGGCGTTCGACGGCGAGGAGATCGCCCGGGTCGCGGTCGCGGACGGCAGCATCGGCCACGGGGAGATCCGGGTCGGCGACACGGTCGTGCTGGCCTTCGACCGGCGGCCCGACTGGCCGGTGACGCCCTCCATGCTGCGGATCTACGTGCGCGACGCGGACGCCGCCATGGCCGCGGCCGTCGCCCACGGAGCTCGCGTGGTCACCGAGGCCGCCGACAGCGCGTGGGGGGACCGCGGGGGCCGGGTGCGGGACCCGTTCGGCAACATCTGGTGGGTGGTGAGCCGGGTCGAGGAGGTCGCGCCGGACGAGGCCTGGCGGCGCATGTCCGAGCCGAAGTACGCCGCATCGATGCGCACGGCCCAGCAGACCCTGGACGCCGAACTCAGCGGCCGTCCCACCGGTGTGGCCAGCACGCCGCGGCGGCTGGCCGGTTAGGCCGCCCCTTCCGGGCCTTCCGTACTTTCCGGGCCGGCCAGGCGGTCGAGGCTGCGCGGCTGCGCCGGGTTCAGCCGGAGATCCGCGGCGGCGACGTTCTGTTCGAGGTGGGCGAGTGAGGCTGTGCCGGGGATCGGCACCACGACCGGGGAGCGGGCGAGCAGCCAGGCGAGCAGGAGCTGCGGCGCCGTAGCGCCCAGTTCGGCGCCGATCGCGTCAGGTTCCTTTGCGTGAGCGGGTGTTGCCGCGGCGACCGGGCGCCACGGGAGGAAGGCGGTACCGGCGGCCTCACAGGCCTCCAGCACCGGCTCGTACTCCCGGTCCGGAGGGCGGGCTTGAACTCATCTGATTCCCCTCGTCGCCGCGACGATACCCGCCACCGGCAGCGCTGTTGACCCCTGGCCGGGCGGGGCTACCGTTGACGCTGTTGCCCGGAGACGGCGAAGGGGGAGCTTCATGCTGGACGAGGCGATGGTCGCGCTGGCGGCATCGGTGGGGTCGGGCGTCGTACAGGCCGCCGGAACGGACGCCTGGCTGGCGTTGCGGAACCGGCTGGCCCGGCTCTTCGGCCGCGGGGGCCGGCGGCAGGAGATGGTCCAGCTGGAACGCCTGGACCGGACCGCGGCCGAGCTGACGGCAGCCGGGCAGGACGGCAACGGGCCGGAGGGGAACGGGAACGAGGAGCGGGCCCGGCACGGTGCGGCCTGGCGGACCCGTACCGAGGACCTGCTGGAGCAGTTGGAAGCGGACGAACGGGCCGCGGCCGTGGCGGAGCTCCGGGCCCTGCTCGCCGAGGCCGCGGAAGCGGCGCGCCCGGCCGCCGGGGGATTCACGCGGAACGTGTTCCTCGGCCCGACGGCGGTGGTGTCCGGGGACGGCAACGTCCAGGTGAACCGGTTCGACTCCCGCCCGTGAGGGGGGCGGAGTCCGACACGGGCGACGGCGGGCGCGACGACGGCCGCCGCGGTGATACCTACCGCGGCCCGTCCGGCGTGCAGCGCGGCAGCGGGAACCTCCAGGTCAACTTCCACGAGCACCGCGCCGGTATCGTGTCGGCCTGCGCGGTGGCCCTGGTGTGCGTGGCCACCGTGATCGCCGTCCGGGCGGGCGGCGGCGACCCGGACACCGAGGACGCAGCCCCGCCGCCGGGGAGCACGGCCACGGCCACGGCCACGGCACCGCGTCCGGGTACGGGTACGGGTACGGGTACGGCGGATCCGTCGGGGCTCACCGGGCGGCTGGTCAACCGCGACAGCGATCTGTGCCTACGGGCGCCCGGCACCGACGACGGCCTCGTCCCGGTGCAGGACACCTGCACCGGGGCCGCCGACCGGACCTGGACGCTCGCCCCGCAGGAAGCCGGCGGCGACACCCGCACGCTGCGCAACGCGCACAGCGGCCGGTGTCTGGCCGTGGTGGGCTCGGAGAACTTCGCCCCGGCCGGACAGTTCGCCTGCACCGCCGCCCGGCACGACGGGCAGCACTGGGAACTGCAGTGGGGGAGAGGCGACCGGGCCGGCCAGTTCATGCTGCGCAATGCCGTCAATGCCAAGTGCCTGATGGTCCAGGGCCGCGAGGCGACCCGGCCCGCGGCGCAGACGTCCTGCGGCGACCAGTACGACGACCAGTGGTGGCACCTCGCCCCCTGAGAAAGGGCGGACCGGTCCAGGGCCCGTAACCCGGCCGGACCCCCGTGAAGCCCGAAACGAACGCACACCTGCCCGCGTCCGCCGGGGCTTTCGGAACCGCCGCGGAAAGGGCCCGGCGGCCCGGGATGCGTCACGCCCCGGGCCGCGCGGCGGCATCGTCTCGGGCGCGGGGGCCGGCGGCGCGGACACGCGAGTGAACGAGTGTCCGCAGCATCGCCGCGCCCGCCAGTACCGCGCACCCGTGCAGCACCACCGCGACCGCGAGGTTCTCGGGCGGGCTGGCGCCGACCGGGTCGGCCCACGCCACGTACAGCGTGATGGGCAGCTTCCAGCCGCTCCACGCGAACAGCGAGCCCGACCCGACCCAGCCGAACACCAGAGGCAGCGCGCGTGGCAGGCGGGCAGGCCGCGCCCGGGCGATCATCCCGACGGCGGCGGAGCCGGCCACCGCCCAGAAGGCGGAGACCGCCCCCAGCGCGTACCAGTCGGCGACCCGCTCGGCCGGGTGCGCGATGCCCGCCGTGCCGCCGGCCGCCCAGTAGAGCCAGAGCAGCCCGACCGCCGCACCGACGACGGCCGCCCAGGGCAGCGCCGTGCGCGGGCCGTCGCCGACCCGGCCCGTGAACGCTCCCGGCCAGCGGCGCCGCAGGTACGCGGGGACCGCGACGGCCAGCCCCAGCCCCATCCCCACGAAGCTGAACTGGACCAGTACGCCCTCCCAGACCGGCATGGCCGGATCGGCCGGACCAGCCGGACCCCCGGCCCCGCCGTCCGGTGCGCCGCCGCCCGCATCCAGGAGTGCGCCGAGCACGCCGAACGGGAGGATCGAGACGAGGAACCCCGACCCCACCCACGCGCAGAACGCGACCGGCGCCCCCGGTATCCGCATGCCCCACGGCCGCACCAGCGCGAGCGCCAACGCGATTCCGATCGCGGCCATCCCGACCGTGACGGTGTTGAGCACCAGCCACTCCGCTCTGCCGAACCCGTTGCCGACCGGCAGCAGCCCCATGAGCGAACCCGCCACCCAGGACACCTTGATCAGCAGGTACGGCAGCAGTGCCAAAGCCGCGCCATAGGCCGCTCGTTTCCCGACCCGATCCCACCGTTCCACCCGAACTCCCCTTCCGACGGCCGGAATCCCATCCTCGGAGGTGGCCCCGGGCAGCCGCATCCCCCGCCTGTCGCACCCGCCTCCCCCGTCCGGGGGAGGCGCCGGGATACCACGGGACCACCAGGCCGGGCCGGGCGAGGACCGCGGGCACGAAAATTTCACAACTCGCCCCGGCCCGGGCGCAGTGCGCGGCCAGGGGCGTCCCCGCGCGGTCGCCGCCGTCCGCCGGGACCGTCTCCGGAGCCGGCCACGGGGGCCGGATCCGCGTGCGTTCCCGCGCCCCGGCCCCCGTACGGCGGGCTCGGCAGGAGGAGGTCCCGTTTGGCGTGAACCCGTCTGGTCGGCGGCGCGGACGGAGCGGGCTCCTCCTCCAGGGACACCGGGGAACATCCCAGGCGGCGGTGGCCCGGGACCCGTACCGCGGCGGCGAGTCCGACCCCGCGGCCGGTGCGGGTACCGCGGCCGGGTCCGGCGGGAAATCGCGGTTCCTGGGGCAGCCGCGCGCCGGGCAGAACCGGGGTGCCGTCCGCGTGACGGCGCGAGTGCCCGGCTCGGGGCTGGTCCGACCGGGCCGTGCCTACGTCATGTGCGGAGCACCTTTGCCCAATCATGACCGGGGCATGGCAGGGATGTTACGCGTCCGTGGGCCTCTTGTGAGTGCGTCAGGGCTGGGTCAACCTTTCGTAGGCGACGGCCTGCCGGGCTTCACATTGTCATGACCATGCCTATGTCCATGTCCGCCAGGCCGCCGCTTCACCCCGCAGTGCCCACCAGAGGAGGACCCCCCACATGTCCGTGATGCGTCACACCCGCCGGAGGCTCGCCGGCGTCAGCGCGACCGCCGTCGCCGCCCTCGCGCTCGGCGCCGCCGCCGCGTTACCCGCCTCGGCGGCCGACAGCGGCGCGCAGGGCGTCATCGAGAACGCCGGTGCCGCCGGAACCGTCTCCGGCAGCTACATCGTGACCCTGAAGGACTCCGCCGCACGCTCCACCGCCGACAGCGGCAAGGCCGTCGCCAAGCGGTACGGCGCGAAGATCGACAAGACCTACAGTGCCGCCCTCAACGGCTACTCGGTCGAGGTCTCCGAGGCGCAGGCAAGGAAGCTCGCCGCCGACCCGGCGGTCAAGTCCGTCGTGCAGAACCGTGTCTTCACCGTCGACGCGACCCAGCCCAACCCGCCGTCCTGGGGCCTGGACCGCATCGACCAGCGCGCGCTCCCGCTCAACCAGAGCTACACCTACCCGGACAAGGCCGGCGAGGGCGTCACCGCCTACATCATCGACACCGGTGTCCGCATCACCCACCAGGACTTCGGCACCCGCGCCTCCTACGGCTACGACGCCATCGACAACGACAACACCGCCCAGGACGGCCACGGTCACGGCACGCACGTCGCCGGCACCGTCGCGGGCGGGGCCTACGGCGTGGCCAAGAAGGCCAAGATCGTCGGCGTCCGCGTGCTCGACAACAACGGCAGCGGCACGACGGCCCAGGTCGTCGCGGGCATCGACTGGGTGACCCGCAACGCGGTCAAGCCGGCGGTGGCCAACATGTCGCTCGGCGGCGGAGCGGACTCCGCGCTCGACACGGCCGTGCGCAACTCCATCGCCTCCGGCATCACCTACGGCGTCGCCGCGGGCAACGAGTCCACCAACGCCTCGACGAAGTCCCCGGCGCGCGTGGCCGAGGCCATCACCGTCGGAGCCACCACCAACACCGACGCCAAGGCCAGTTACTCCAACTACGGCACCGTCCTGGACATCTTCGCTCCGGGCTCCTCCATCACCTCCTCGTGGGGCACCGGCGACACGGCCACCAACACCATCTCGGGCACCTCGATGGCCACCCCGCACGTGGTCGGCGCAGCGGCGCTGTACCTGTCGCAGAACCCGGCCGCCACCCCGGCCCAGGTCCGGGACGGCCTGGTGAGCGCAGCGACCCCGAACGTGGTCACCAGCCCCGGTACGGGCTCCCCGAACCTGCTGCTCAACGTGGGTGACGGCGGCACCGTCCCGCCCGGCAAGCGGTTCGAGAACACCGCCGACTACGCGATCAACGACAACGCCACCGTCGAGTCGCCCGTCACCGTCAGCGGGGTCGCCGGCAACGCCCCGGCGGCACTGGCCGTCGCGGTCGACATCAAGCACACCTACATCGGTGACCTCAAGGTGGATCTGGTGGCGCCCGACGGCACCGTCTACACCCTGCACAACCGCACCGGCGGCAGCGCGGACAACATCATCAAGACCTTCACGGTCAACGCCTCCGCCGAGGTCGCCAACGGAGCATGGAAGCTCCGTGTGAACGACAACGCGAACGTCGACACCGGCAAGATCGACTCGTGGGCGCTCCAGTTCTGAGACCAGGAACGGCGCGTGACTTCTGAGCCGCGATGAACAGGCGGGGGCGACCACAGGGCGGTCGCCCCCGCCGCGTTCCGTCCTGCGCGACCCGCACCATCCCGGCACCACATCCCCCGCCGGGCGGTCACAGCGGACGGCAAAAAGAAAAGGCAAGGAGCTTACCCACTCCTTGCCACTCTCAAGATATAGCGCACCAGGGGCCTTGCGGCAAGACCTCGGTCGTGCCGCAGAATCTCCCATCGAAGCCAGAACCTGCCGAAATCAGGGATTCGCGACGTACGTACGGCTATGCCCGCGTACGGGTCCGTGGGACGCGGAGCGGCTGGCGAGACGCAACCTTGCCGAATGGGGGATCTTGATGTTTGACGTGATCGTTGCCGGCGGCGGACCGACCGGTCTGATGCTGGCCTGCGAGCTGAGGTTGCACGGTGTGCACGTGCTCGTACTGGAGAAGGAGACGGAGCCGACCCCGTACGTCCGCGCACTCGGCCTCCACGTGCGCAGCATCGAGGTGATGGCCCAGCGCGGCCTGCTCGACCGGTTCCTCGCGCACGGCCGGCGCTACGAGGTCGGCGGTTTCTTCGCCGGCCTCGGCACGTCGTGGCCGGACGGGATGGACACCGCCCACTCGTACGTCCTCGGCATCCCCCAGACCACCACCGATCGCCTGCTGGCCGAGAGCGCCGTCGAGCTCGGCGCCGAGATCCGGCGCGGCAGTGAACTGGTGGGGCTGAGCCAGGACGAGGACGGGGTGGGCGTCGAGCTGGCCGACGGTACGCGGCTGCGCTCGCGCCATCTCGTCGGCTGCGACGGGGGCCGCAGTACGGTGCGCAAGCTGCTCGGCATCGGCTTCCCCGGTGAGCCCTCCCGGGTCGAGACGCTGCTGGGCGAGATGGAGTTGACCGCGGAGCCCGAGACGCTGGCCGCCGTGATGGCCGAAGTGCGCAAGACGCAGCTTCGGTTCGGCGCGGCGCCGCTCGGGAACGGGGTGTACCGCGTCGTCGTGCCCGCCGCGGGGGTGGCGGAGGACCGGGCCGTCCCGCCGGCCTTCGAGGAGTTCAAGCAACGGCTGCGGGCCGTCGGCGGCACCGACTTCGGCGCGCATTCACCGCGCTGGCTTTCACGGTTCGGCGACGCCACCCGGCAGGCCGAGCGCTACCGGGCCGGCCGGGTGCTGCTGGCCGGCGACGCGGCGCACATCCACCCGCCGACCGGGGGCCAGGGTCTCAACCTCGGCGTCCAGGACGCCTTCAACCTCGGCTGGAAGCTGGCCGCCGAGGTGGGCGGCTGGGCGCCGGAGGGACTGCTGGACACCTACGAGGCCGAACGGCATCCGGTGGCCACCGCGGTGCTGGACAACACCCGCGCGCAGATGGAGCTGATGTCCACGGAGCCCGGCGCCCAGGCCGTGCGCCGACTGCTGTCCGAGCTGATGGAGTTCGAGACCGTCAACCGGTACCTGATCGAGAAGATCACCGCCATCGGGCTCCGCTACGACTTCGGCGAGGGCCACGAACTGCTCGGCCGGCGGCTGCGGGACATCGCGCTGAAGCGGGGGAGCCTCTACGGGCTGATGCACGGCGGCCGCGGACTGCTGCTGGACCAGACCGGCCGGCTCTCGGTGGCGGGCTGGGCGGACCGCGTCGACCACGTCGTCGACGTCAGCGAGGAACTGGAGGTGCCCGCGGTGCTGCTGAGGCCGGACGGCCATGTGGCGTGGGTCGGCGACGATCAGCAGGACCTGATCGACCGATTGCCCGCGTGGTTCGGCGCTGCCACAGACTAGGTTCTGACGTGCATCGGTCATTTTCGGCCATGCGTGCCGAGAATGACCGTCCGAGAGCCACCGTCCCGACGTCCCGACGTCCCGACGTCCCGACGTCCCGACGTTCCGGCCTCCGGGCGTCCGGACATCCCATGGAGAAGTGCATGGCAGTGAACCAGAGGCCGCGCCAGGTCCGGCGGCTCTCCGTCGGCTGGGTCCTCACCCTCACCTTCGATTCCCTGGCCACTGCCCTGGCGTCCCTCGTACTGTGTGGCCTCGGCCTCCTGCTGCCCGGGATCACGGAGGACTATGGCCCCGCCACCGGGCCCACCTCACCCATGGCTCTCGCCTTCTTCGCGGCCGGCCTCGTACTGATGGCGTCCCTGGCCGCGACGGCGACCCTGCTGTCACGCGCCGGGACCGGTCGGGCCCGCCCCCTCGCACTGTGGCTCTCGGCCGCCCGCCTCGCACTGCTGGTGCTCACCGTGGCGACCTTCGTCGCGTACGGCATCCTCACGATCGAGTCATGAGGGAGGGAGGGGGAGGGGGAGAAAGAGGGGGCTGATCCGGTCAACCGTGCCGACCTGCGAGAACGCAGAACCATGCGCGCTGGTTGCCTGCACGATCCTCGCGCTCCTGGGAGGTGGGAACGCAAAGGGTGCTGCAATGGACGCATGTGCCTCGAAGAGCTCCGCACCCTGCTGGCACGGCACGCCCGCCCCGACTGGACCACTGCCGTCGACGGCGTCCTGATCTCGAAGGTCGACCGGCCGGATCCGCCCGCGCCCTCCATGTCGGGCACCGTCCTGGCCGTCATCGCCCAGGGCGCCAAACGACTCGCGCTGGGCGAAAGGGTCTACGAGTACGGAGCCGGGCAGTACCTGGTGGCATCCGTCGACCTGCCGGTCACCGGGCAGTTCACCCAGGCCGCCCCCGACCGGCCGGCCCTGGGCTTCGGCCTCGTGCTCGAACCGTCCGCCGTCGCCGAACTCCTGCTGCAGGCCGGTCCCGGGGACACCCCCCGTACCGGCTCGGGCGCCGCGCCGTCGGGGATCGCCGTCAGCGACGCCCCGCCGGCCCTGCTCGACGCGGTGGTCCGGCTGCTGCGCCTGCTCGACGAACCCCGCGACCGTGCCGTGCTGGCCCCGCTGGTCAAGCGGGAGATCCTGTGGCGTCTGATCACCGGCGAGCAGGGGGCGGCAGTGCGCCAGCTCGGCCTCGCCGACAGCGGCCTCAGTCACGTCTCCCGGGCCGTGCGCTGGATCCGCGAGCACTACGCCGAGCCCTTCCGGGTCGAGGACGTGGCGCGGCTGTCCGGCATGAGCGTGTCCGCGTTCTACCGCCACTTCCAGGCGGTGACCGCGATGAGCCCCATCCAGTTCCAGAAGCAGATCCGGCTCCAGGAGGCCCGGCTGCTGCTCGCCACGCACCCGGGTGACGTCACGGGGGTCGGCCACCGCGTCGGCTACGACAATCCGTCGCAGTTCAGCCGCGAGTACCGCCGCCAGTTCGGCGCACCCCCGAGCCGGGACGCGGCCCGCCTGCGGAACACCGTACGGGCCTCGACCCCCGTCGGCGTCCTGCCCTGACGCAGGAGGATCGTGCAAGGAGAGGCGAGGATAGTTCTACTGTTTGTGCAGGTCAGAGCGATTCAATGGGATCAGAAGTTGTTCCGTGGAGCAGGAAAATGCCTGTCCGCGCGGATCCCGTCACATCGCGAGGGGCACATCAGGAAGACCGTTCTGATCACCGGTACCTCCTCCGGCTACGGGCGGGAGACCGCCCGCTACTTCCACGAGCAGGGGTGGAACGTCATCGCCACCATGCGGACGCCGCGTACGGGCATCCTGCCCGAGTCCGACCGGCTCCGCGTCATCGAGCTCGACGTGACCGAGCCCCGGAGCGTCAGCGCCGCGCTCGAAGCGGCGGGGCCCCTCGACGTCCTGGTCAACAACGCGGGCGTCCCCTCGATCGGAGTGTTCGAGGGCACCCCCATGGCCCGGGTACGGGAGGTCTTCGAGACCAACACGTTCGGCGTGATGGCGATGACGCAGGCGGTACTGCCCCGGTTCCGCGAGCGCGGCTCCGGCGTGGTGGTCAACGTGACCTCCAGCGTGGTGCTGGGCCACATGCCGCTCTCGGCCGTCTACAAGGCGAGCAAGAGGGCCGTCGAGGGGTTCACCGCATCCCTCGCACTCGAACTCGCCCCCTTCGGCGTCCAGGCCAAGACGGTCGAGCCCGGCGCCTGCCTGACGACGAACTTCGCGCACCGGGCGACGAACGGCGAGTCGCCGGAACTGGTTCCGGCGCCCTACGCGGCCTTCGCGAAGAAGGTCATGGAGGAGTTCACGGGCCAGGACCTGTACACCAGGGAGAGCGACGTCGCCGAGACCGTGTGGCGGGCCGCCCACGACACGACCGGCCAGCTGCGGTTCCCGGCCGGCGCCGACGCGGTCCGGCTCGCCCAGGCGAAGTGATCAGGAAGCCGGCGCGCGCGGGACCCGGCGGGCCTCCACCGGCAGGTCCTGCGGGACCGTGGCGGCCCCGTCGGCGCGTACGGCGTCCACCACCGTCTGATGCAGGAGGCGGCTGAACTCCTCGGACTCGCAGCGCACCGGACTGCCGGTCACGGTGAACCAGTCCGAGCCGCCGCTGTACTGCACCGCCACATGGGCCTCCGGGCTCGACCAGGTGGTGTGCACGGTCAGGTCGCCAGTGAGGACTCCCGCCTCGTCGGTGCGTACTCCGCCTCGTCCGGCGAAGACTCCTGTCGTCGTCCACGAAGCCCAGGTCATGGCGCATCGCCCCTCACCACGGAGTACCTCTGATGCTTCCACGCTACGGCCGGTCCGGGATTCTCGCGCACTCGCCGGGGCGCGGGACCTTCAGCCGGGCCGGCGGCGGCGATCAGTGGCCCGCGGCGGCCTTGACCAGGGCGACCGCGGTGCCGATGGCCGCGTCCAGGGCGCCGGCCAGCAGGGCCAGGCCCGTGCCGCCACCCATGCGGATGCCGCCGTACCAGCCCCAGGTGAACAGCCCGGCGACGCTCACCCCGGCCGAGACCAGCAGGGCGGTGTCCACCGCCATCAGGCCGAGCGCCGCCGCACCGATCAGGACCAGCGGTCCCACGGCGGACAACAGCAGCGGGCTGCTGACCGACAGCATGCGGCGCAGCTCGTGGCCGGTCGCCAGCCGGCCGTGGACGACCCGGTGGGCCTGCTGGTCCGCGACCAGCGCGGCCAGCCAGAGGCCCACCGCGGTGGTCACAACGGTCGCGGCGGCTCCGGTGGCGCTGATGTGATCGGAGGCCGCGAGCCCGATCACCACCGAGATCATGGTGATGGTCGCGTACAGACGCTCCTTCAGCCGTGCGGCGGCGAAGCGCGGATCGCGATCGAAGGCCTGCTCGTCGTCCGCGCCGGGGAAGGCGCCGCCCGGGGACCCGGCCGGGGGCGTCGCGTCAGGGGCCATGCCGCCTACGGTAGGGCCGGCCGGCGGCCCTGCCCCGCAGGCGAGCGGGCAGCGCGCCGTCCGGACGACACGGCAGCACCCCTGCGGCGAGACCTGCACGGGACGGCCGAGCATGCCGAGCATGCCGAGCATGCCGAGCGCACCGTGCCCGCCGAGTCCGCCCAGCTGGACCAGCGCTACCCGAGCCGCGCCCGCCTGTCATCCCGCAATGTTCCGGATCCCCTGGTCCGGGCCCCGTTGCTAGGTTCCCAACCGCCAGCCCACACCGCCGCGAGCCGGATCCGTAGCCACCGCCCGGCGCCGCACCCTTCCGACCAGGAGGCCCCGTTGGCCGCGAACCACCCCACCCGCAGGAACATCCTCAAGACCGCCGGCGGGCTCTCGGCCGCGATGGCCCTGGGCGCCGGGGGCGTCCTGTCGGCGGCCTCCCCGGCCGCCGCGGTCGGCGACGGCTTCGGCCTGCGCATCGTCGACCGCAACGAGAACGACCACCGGATGTGGTACTACCGGTTCGACACCGCCGCCATCGGCTGGGACCCGGCGGTGAACGTGCTGCTCCCCGACGACTACCACTGGAGCGGACGCACCTATCCCGTCCTCTACCTCTTCCACGGAGGCGGCACGGACCAGGACTTCATCACCTTCGACCGGGAGCGCATCCGCGACTGGACCGCCGGCAAGCCGATCATCGTGGTGATGCCGGACGGCGGCCACGCGGGCTGGTACTCCAACCCGGTGAGCTCCAACGTCGGTCCCCGGAACTGGGAGCACTTCCACATCGCTCAGCTGCTGCCGTGGGTCGAGGCGAACTTCCGTACCTTCGCCGAGTACGACGGCCGTGCGGTCGGCGGCTTCTCGATGGGAGGCTTCGGCGCGCTGAAGTACGCCGCCAAGTACTGGGGCCACTTCGCCTCGGTCAGCGCCCACTCCGGCCCGGCCAGCATGCGCCGCGACAACGGCCTCGTGACCCACTGGGCCAACCTCTCCTCCGCGGCCCTGGACCTGGGCGGCGGTACGGTCTACGGCGCGCCGCTGTGGGACGAGGCGCGGGTGAACGCGGACAACCCGGTGCAGCGCATCGAGAGCTACCGCAACAAGCGGGTCTTCCTGGTCGCGGGCACCAGTCCCGACCCGATCAGCTGGTTCGACACCGCCAACGAGACCCAGGTGCTCGCCGGTCAGCGGGAGTTCCGCGGCCTCCTCGACCGCGCCGGGATCCCGCACGAGTCGCACGAGGTGCCCGGTGGCCACTTCGTCCGCCACGACCTGCTGGACCACGACATCAACGGCATCATCGCGCGGCTCCGCAAGGCCTGACCGGCTCGACGACCCAGGGGGAGGAACGTCACGTGCTTCTCGGTATGCCCCGAATATCCCAATCCGCGTCGGTACTGGTTCTGGCGGCGGCCGCTGCGGTGGTGCCGGCGCTGGCGGCCCCGTCCACGGCCGCTGCCCGGCCCGCCGGGTTCGCCGCCTCGTGCCCGACGTCCGGCTTCATATCCCAGTACTACAGCCAGGCGCACAACGGCATCGACATCGCGAACGACTACGGCACACCGATCCACGCCGTGGGCGACGGCGAGGTCACCATCTCGGGCTACGAACCCGGCTACGGCCAGTGGATCCGCATCCGGCACGGCGACGGAACGGTGACCGAGTACGGGCACATGCAGCAGCGGGACGTCGCCGTGGGCGACCGCGTGACGGCCGGACAGCGCATCGCTCTCATGGGCAGCGAGGGCCAGTCCAGCGGCCCCCACCTCCATCTGCGGGTCTGGGCCGACGCGAACACGAGCATCCGCACCGACCCCGTCCCCTACCTCGCCGAGCGCGGCGTGGAGATGCCCTGCACACCGGGCCAAGGACCCGGCCCCGGTCCGGCCCCGGTCGTGCATCCGGTGGAGTCGGGCCGGGTGGTGTCGGCCCGGTCGGCGGACGGCCGGCTGGAGGTGTTCGCGGGGGGCGCCGACGGCGTCCACCACGCCTGGCAGACGGCCGCCAGCGGTGACTGGTCCGCGTGGGAGAAGCTGAGCGGCCCGGGCAACGCCGAGCTCGCCATCTCACCCAACGCGGACGGCCGGCTCGAACTCCTGGCCATCAACGGCAGCACCTTCCAGCACCGCTATCAGACCGCGCCCTCGGGCGGCTGGTCCGGGTGGGAATCCTTCGGGGGCGGGGGCCGTGACATCGCGGCCGGTGCCCATGCGGACGGCCGTATCGAGGTGTTCGCCTCCGGTCCGGCCGGGATCTTCCACCGGTACCAGAGCGCGCCCAACGGCGGCTGGTCCGCATGGGAGCCGACGGGCGGCGGACCGGCCCTCGGTCGCATCGAGATGGAGAAGTCTGCTGACGGTCGGCTGGAGGTGTTCGCGGTCAACGGGGACACCTTCCAGCACCAGTACCAGACGGCCGTGAACGGCGGCTGGTCTTCCTGGGAGAACTTCGGGGGCGGTGGACACGACCTCACCGTCGACCACAATGCCGACGGCCGCCTGGAGGTCTTCGCCTCCGGTCCGGTCGGTGTCTTCCACAAGTACCAGACCAGTGCGGCAAGTTGGTCCGAGTGGGAACCCTCCGGCGGGCCCGCCGACGCGCAGCTCACCAGCGACCGTACGGCCGACGGCCGTGTCGAAGTCTTCGCCGTCAACAGCGGCGTGGCCATGAAGACCTGGCAGACCGGAGTCAACGCGCCCTACGGCGAATGGGCCGACTTCGGCGGTGGTGGCACGGAAATCACCGCCACCACCAATGCGGACGGCCGTATCGAGGTCTTCGGGACCAGCGGCGCCGGTGTCTTCCACAAGTGGCAGACCGGCTTCTCCACCTGGTCCGACTGGGCCTGGGTCGGCAACACCGCCGGCCCCGCCGTCAACTGACCCGCCGACGAGGCCCGTTGCGGGGCGCGGCCGCCGGGGCGGGCGTGTTCGCCCTGCCGGGTGTCGCCGGAGCGGCGACGGCCGCGGCGCCCGCCGCGGCCGAGGCCGAGGCCGGTCCACCCCACCGGTGGACCGGCGCCGGACCGCTCACCCACGTCCCCGCCCCTGGCTGCACCTCGCTCGCGCGGCGCCGGCAGTGGTCGCCCGGCTCGCTGACCTGCGACGCGTGGGACGGCGCGTTCGGCGGACCGGTCGGGGCGCCCCCGGTCGTCGCCGCCAACGCCGACGGCCGGCTGGAGGCCTTCGCCCTGTCCCCGGGCGGAGCCCGGCTGGACCACCGCCGGCAGCTCGATCCCGGCGGAGCCTGGGCCGAGGGGGAGGAGTTCGGCGAGCCCGGAGTCCCGCTCGCCGCCCCGCCCACGGCCGATGCCACCGGACGGCTCCACGTCTTCGCCGTCACCGCCGATGGCCGGATACGCACCCGCGTACAGGAGCGGCCGAGCGGCGGCCGGCACCCGTGGAGCACCTTCGGCGAACGCCTGGTCGCACCGCTCCGGCCAGGCTGTCCCGTCTGCTGAAGCCACTGCGGGGCGCCCTCGGAAATGGCCGATGTCCCACCGTGCAGTCACGCTTCCAGCCGGTAACGTTCCCAGTCCGACGTCTTGTCAACACGTCGGACAGGGGGAACGGTGAGCGGCATAGTCGTGCATCTGCCGCAGGGGAGCGGCGGCGCCGCCGACGGGGAGCCGGGCGGCGATGCGGTGACCTTACGGCTCGGGCCCGGCGAGGTCGCACGGTTCGGGCGCGGATCCTCGACCACACCGGTCGAGCTGCGCCTCGCCGACGAGGCGATCTCCCGCCTGGCCGGGGAGATCCGGGTCACCGACGACCACTGGCAGCTGACCAACCACAGCACCACCCAGAGCTATCTCGTGGAGAACCCGGAGGGGGCCGGCGAGTACCTGCGGGTGTCGCCGCGACGGACCGGGGCGCCCATTCCCTTCGAGTTCGCCCGGGTGGTGCTGCCCACGCGGCGCGGCACCACGGTCTCCTTCCAGGTGTTCGCCCCCGACCATGTCTACCTGGACCCGCCCGGCACCGGTGGCAGTTGGGCCAGCCGCACGGTCACGGCGTACTCCCTGGACGAGACGGCCACGTACTTCCTGGTACTCGTCGCCCTCTGCGAGCCCTGGCTGCGCGACCAGTCGCCCGTTTCCGTGCCCACCACCCCGCAGGTCGTCGAACGTCTGCGGGGACACACCACCGGCGGCAGGCTGACGGCGCGCGCGGTCAGTTCACACATCGACTACCTGGCCGACGAGAAGCTGCGGATCGGCGTCCCGGCCGGCGCCGCCGCACCCGAAGCCGGTGCCGGTACCGGCGCTGCGGACCGCCGTAACGGCAAGCGGGACGCGGTCGTCGGGATCGCCCTGCGGTTCGGCATCGTGCGGGAGGAGCACCTCCCGCTACTGCCGCCCCGGGCCGAATCGGGCGCACGGGGGCGGTAGGCGACGTGACACGGGTGCAGGGCCTCGGTGCCTCGTGGGGCAGCAGCCACACCGAACTGCTGCCCCGGGGCCACCGGGTGGGCGACTGGGTGGTCACTGAACCGATCGGGTCCGGCGGCTGGGCCACGGTCTACGCCGGCCGCCGGGCCGACGAGCGCGCGGCGCGGGCAGCAGCGGGGCGCGGGGAGCCCGCGGAGGTGGCCCTGAAGATCATGCCGACCTCCGGACTCGCCCCGCGCCAGGCCCGGAACGTGGCCGAGGCCGCCCGGCGCGAGGTCGAGATCGGAGTCCGCGCGGGGCATCCGCGCCTCGTCCGGCTGCTCGACAGCACCGTCCTGACCGCACCGGACCACCCGGCCCTGGACGGGGCCATCGTGCTGGTCATGGAGCGTGCCACGGGCAGCCTGCGGGACCTGCTCGACTCCGGGGTGACCGAGGCCGAAGGCGGCCGGCTGATCACCGGGATCTGCGAGGGACTGGCCCACCTGCACCGCGTCGGCTGGGTGCACGCCGACCTCAAGCCCGAGAACGTCCTCATCGGCGAGGACGGTTCGGTCAGGCTCTCGGACTTCGGGCTCGCCACGGAGCTGACCGGTACGCACGGGTACGCGCCCCCGATGGGCACCCTGGACTACCTCCCGCCCGAGCGCTGGAAGGCCCAGCTGGGGGAGCAGGGCGTGGAGATCCGCCCGAGCGCCGACATCTGGGCCCTGGGCATCGTGATCCACGAGGTCTTCGCATCGGGCGCCCCGCTGTTCCCCGGCGCCACACCGGTGGCGCGCGGAGCCGCCGTTCAGGAGTACGCGGCGGGGCGCGCGCCACTGCGCATGGCCCATGGGATCCCGGAGTTCTGGCGGGCACTCGCCGCAGACTGCCTCGCACCGACGCACGCCGCCCGCGCCGCGCACACCGCCGCGAGCCTGCTGGAGCGGATCACCGCCCACCGGGCGGGTGAGTCCGGGCCGGCCCGCCGGAACGGGTCGGCCCGCCGGAACCGGCCGGTCCGCCTCGGGCGGACGACGCGGGCCGTCCTCCTCGCCGTGGCGGCGTGCGGGGCGGTCTCTTCCGCCGTCTGGTCGTACGCCGCCCGGGAGACGGCCGAGGAACCACCCCACCGGATCCGGGTGTTCAACGCCGAACGGGCCTGCCAGGACCGGGCGGACCGGGACCCGCAGTGCAGTCTCGGCCTGGCGGTCGACCCCATGCGGCCCTACACCGCGGGAAACGTCGTACCGACCCGGGTCTGGCACGCCGACGTCCTTGACGCCGACTGCCAACTGCTGCGCGGCGAGGCCGTCATCGACGAGTCGGACCTGCAGTCCACGCACTGGTTCAGGGTTCGTCTGCCAGGTCCGGACCGGGACGCCAGGGCGTGGCTGCCGGCCGTACGGACGAAGGACCGCCCGGAACTCCCGAGTTGCCCGGCGCCCGCAGAGGGTTAGTGCCCGTAACTTTCCTACCTGTTGGCCGCACGGCGAGGGAGACGGGCGGCGCGCATGACCCCGACGGGCGGCAGCACGGGGCATGTTCAGGGAAGCGCGTCCGCGAGGATCGCGCTGCGGGCATCGAGAGCGGCGCCGTCCCGGGCGGGGGTTTCGGTCATGCGGCCGGTCAAGGCACGGGCCGCGTCACCGGGCCACGGCTTTCCGGGGCGGGCTCCCCGGACGTGCCGGCCGGACCTGGGCGACCGGTTCGGCGCAGGGCGGCGGGCGTGGTGCCGTACCAGCGCTGTACCGCCCGGCGCAGGGCGCGCGCGTCGGCGTAGCCGCTGCGAGCGGCGATCGCGTCGACGCTGAGGTCGGTGCCGTGGAGCAGCCGTGTGATCTGGTCCCGGCGCGCGGCCTCCACCTCGTTGCTCCACGTGGTGTCGTGTTCGTCGAGGCGGCGCTGGAGGGTTCTCGTACTGACGGCCATGCGCCGTGCCACCGCGGGCAGCGTCGGAACGGTCTCGTCGTGGACGGAGGCCAGCGCGGTGCGGAAGAGGTCCAGCCAGTTGTGCAGCGGGATCGCGGCGGCGAGGGTCTGGTCGGCGTGTCTTCGCAGCACGGTCGACAGGCCGGGCTGCGCGTGCGGTGTCGGCCCGGTCAGGTCGGAGGCGAGGAAGGTGATGGAGCTGGTCAGGGCCTCGAACTCGATGTTGCGGGTGCCGTACAGCTCGACCAGGGCCTCGTGCCGACGGGGTGTCCTGGCGGCCAGGGTGACACGGAGGGGGACCAGCGAGCGCTGTGCGGCGGCGCTGAGACGCCGTTGGTACAGGCCGAGCGCGTAGGCGCGGATGGCGCAGGCCGGCTCGTAGCTCTGATCCGCCTCGTTGACGTGGCTGATGACGATCTGTTCGCCGTCCTCGGTGATCCGCAAGGTGTCGGTGCTGGGGTCGGCGACGATCGAGAGGTAGGCGGCCGCGTCCCGGATTCCTTCGAGCGGGGTGGGCGCCGAGGTGATCAGGTAGTCCCAGACGCCGAGGGTGCCGACGCCCGACTGCTCGGCCAGCAGCAGGGACAATTCGGGCCAGGGGACGCGGACGGTCGTCAGTTCGGCGATGCGGATGCCCGTGGCCGCGGGCATCCGGCACAGGTCGTCGTTGAGGTGCTCGGGTGCCAGGCCCAGCAGGTGCGCGTACCCGTGCGCGGGTATGCCGAACAGGCGCGCCGCGGTGATGCTCAGCCGGGTGATGGCGGAGGAGGTGGTTCCGTGGTGTGCTTGCGTGATCACAGGGGCTGAGCATAGACCAGCAGAAATGACCAGATCATCGGCCCGGCCTGGCGCCGGATGTCCCCAACTCGGCGTGTGGAGTCCCCCGTGGCGCGGACGGTCCCCTGGCTGGCGCGAGCTGCCCTGGGCCCGGCGGTTCGCGCGGCCGTAGCGTGGTGATCGTTCTCGCGGGGTACGGACAGCCGGGCCGCCGGCCAGGTGCACCGCGCCGAAGAGCCGCTGTCCGAAGGTGACTTCCCCTGCGGGGAACCTGCCAGTGATCCGTTCTACGAGGAGTGTCCGTGGAGTTGACCCGAGACGATTTCGCGCTGGCCGCCCTGGCAGCGTGGGCGACGGCCCCGGCGGCCGCATAGGGCGCCGTGTCCGCGACGACGGCGCCGAGCCCGGCGTGATGTCGGCCGGGCCCCGGTGAACGCACTGCCCCGGACGGGGGTCTGGGCAGTGCGGGACACCGAGGCGGGCCGGGCCGGGCACGGCCGCCGGCCCACGCCGGGTTCGTCCGGACGCACCGACCCGCACGGGGGTGGGGTCAGTGCGGAATGCTGTCGATCAGCTCTCGGGCGCCCTGCCGGAGGAGGGCGACGGCGACGGAGGTGCCGAGGGTGGCCGGGTCGAGGCGGCCCGCCCACTCGTGCGCGTTCAGGACCTCCTTGCCGTCCGGCGAGAACACGCAGGCGCGCAGGGAGAGATCCCCTCCGCGTTCAGCCCGCGCGTACCCCGCGATCGGGCTGTTGCAGTGGCCCTGGAGGACGTGGAGGAGCATCCGCTCGGCGACCGTCTCGCGGTGCGTGTCCGGATGGCCGAGGGCGCTGACGGTGTCGATGAGTCCGGCGTCGTCCTCCCGGCACTGGAGCGCGAGGACGCCGGCGCCGATCGGCGGCATCAGGGTGTCCACCGGAACGATCTCCGTGATGGCGTCCGCGCGGCCGATGCGGTGGAGGCCGGCGACCGCCAGGAGGAGCGCGTCCGCCTCACCGGCGGCGAGCTTCTCCAGGCGCCTGTTGGTGTTCCCTCGCATCGGTACGCACTCCATGTGCGGGTACGCGGCGGCGAGCTGGGCGATCCGGCGCACGGAGGAGGTCCCGATGCGGGTACCGGGCGGAAGGCGGTCGAGGGTGAGCCCCTCCGGGTGGATCAGGGCGTCGCGGATGTCGTCGCGTTCCAGGAACGCCGCGAAGACGGTTCCGGCGGGCAGCGGACGGTCGGCCGGGACGTCCTTGACGCAGTGCACGGCGAGGTCGGCCTCACCGGCCAGGATCGCGGCGTCGACCTCCTTGGTGAACGCGCCCTTGCCCTCGACCTGTGAGAGGTCTCCCATCCACTTGTCGCCGGTGGTCTTCACCGGCAGGACGGTGGTCCTGATCTCCGGGTGGAGTGCGGCGAGCTCGGCGCGGACGCGCTCCACCTGGGCGAGGGCCATCGGCGAATCGCGGGAGACGATACGAATCGGATCAGCGGGCATGCGGGCACGATACGCCCTCCGGCCCGGGCGGCGGGCATCGGCGCCGTGAGGCCATCGCCCTTGCGGGGCGGGGAAGTTGGCCGCGTCGCGAACGTGTTCGAGGGACTCGGCGCGCCACGCCCGGTGCTCCCCGGACCGGACGGTTTGAGGCGTCGATCGATCCCGCCCCGCGCCTCCGGAAGCCCGCGTGCCCGGAGACCGCGGGGCGCGGCGTGCGTGCCTGTGACCGGTACTCCTGCTGGAATGGCTGCTTCGGCGGTCCGTGGCGAGGAGGTCCGTTGCCGGAGCGTGGCGGGAAGCCCACCGGGACCGAGGGTGTGCCCGAGGGTGGGCCCGAGGGGTTGTGGGCACGGGTCCGGGCGGCGGAGGACGCCGTCGGGCAGATCGGTACGACCCTCGACGCGGTGACCACCTGCCAGGAACTGGCCGGTTTCCTGTCCCGGAACGTGTGTGACGCGGTCGCCGTGGATCTCCTGGCGGAGGACGGCGGTTCCCGCCGCGTGGCGACCGCGGGATCCGTCGGGCTGCTGACGGCCGGGGCCGACGCATCGCCCTCGGTGCGGGCGTCGGACGGCGGACATCAGCTCTCCGAGTGGGCGGCGGTCGCGGGCGGTGTGCCGGTCCATGTCCTCTCCGTCCCGCTGCCGGACCGGGAACAGGTCCACGGCATGCTGACCGCCGTACGGGCCCGGGCGGGGTTCGGCGACCACGAGGCGGCGACGGTCCACTTCGCGGCCCGGCTGGCGGCGGTGCACCTGGGGCACGCGCGGCAGCTGGCCGCGACCGAGGACACCGTCTCGCACCTCCAGCGCGCGCTCGTGTCGGAACCGGGCCGGCCGCACCCCAACCTGGAGACGGCCAGCCGTTACCTGCCGGCCGGCCCCCGGGCACTGGTGGGAGGCGACTGGTTCGAGACGATCCGCCTCCACTACGGCCGCACCCTGCTCGTGGTCGGAGACGTGATGGGCCACGGGCTCGACGCGGCCGTGGACATGAACGCGTACCGCTCCACCCTGCGCGACGTGGCGTCGACGGACCTCGCCCCGCACCGCGTACTGCGCCAGCTCGACGCGCTGGCCGCCGGCGACGCGGCCCGCAGGCCGGCGACCTGCCTGCTCGTACGCGTCGATCCCGCGCGCGGCGTCGCGATGTTCGCCGGCGCCGGCCACCTGCCGCCGGCGGTCTTCGGGGCGGACGGCTCGGCCTCGCTGGTCGACGTCCCGGTCGGCCCGCCGCTGGGCACCGGCATCGGCGGCTACGAAGCCGTCACGCGCGCCATCACCCCGCAGGAGACCCTGCTGATGTTCACCGACGGGCTGGTGGAGCGGCGGGGCGAGGACATCGACGTCTCACTGGCCCGGCTGGTGGGCGTGCGGCCCCCGGTGGGGGCCGGGGTGAACGCGGTGGTGGACGCCGTCGTGGAGGGCCTCGACGCCCGGCACGCGGAGGACGACGTCGCCGTACTCGCCGCCCGGGCCCGCCCCCGCCCGCCCGCGGACCCTGGAGCCACCCCCTCCGGCATGCCCGGAGGGCCGGGCGAACCTACGGTGGAACGGTGAGCCATCGCCTCGCCTGCGTCGCCCTGACCGGCACCCTGTGCGTGACGGCGTTGTCATGCACAGGGGCAAGGTCCGAGTCGCGCTTCCAGGTCGCGCCCGAGCCCGAGGTGAAGACGCTGTCCGCGCACGTCACGGCCGTCCCCCCGGAGAAACTGGGCACCACCCACCACCCCGGCTGCCCCGTGCCGCCGGAGCGGCTGAAGCTCGTCCGGATGAACCACTGGGGCTTCGACGGCAAGGTGCACAGCGGCGAACTGGTGGTCCACGAGGACGTGGTCGCCCCCGTCCTGCGGGCCTTCGGAAAGGCCTTCGCCGCCCGCTTCCCGATCCGCCGCATGCGGGTGATGGCCGAGTACGGAGGCAGCGACGCCGCGGCGATGGCCGACGACAACACCTCCGCCTTCAACTGCCGGCCGGTCACCGGAGACCCGGGCCGGCTCTCCCGGCACTCCTGGGGCGACGCCATCGACATCAACCCGGTCGAGAACCCGTACGTCGACGTCCGGGGCATCAGCCATCCCCCGAACGGCCGCACCCATCTCGACCGCGGCCGCGCCCGCCCCGGGATGATCACCCCCGACGGGGTCGTGACCCGGGCCTTCCGGGAGATCGGCTGGTACTGGGGCGGCCGCTGGACCCCTCCGGACTACCAGCACTTCTCCGAGCAGGGTGGCTAGCGCTGTGGCCCGGTGAACCCTTCCGGTCACAGCACTGGACCGCCCGGCGGTGTCCGAGCCGGGAGGCGCCGGCCTCAGCCGCCCGGGGTGAAGGTGACCGGCAGGCTCTCGGGGCCGCGCAGTCCGCCGGGGCGTCGGCGGATCCCGTCCGGGTCCGTGGCGAGGGCGAGCCCGGGGAGCCGGCGCAGGACCGTGCCGATGGCGATCTGACCCTCCAGCCGGGCCAGCGGAGCCCCCAGGCAGTAGTGGATGCCGTGCCCGAACGCGAGGTGGGCGTTGTCCTGGCGGGTGATGTCGAGGCGGTCGGGGTCGGGGAACCGCTTCGGGTCGCGGTCGGCGACGGCCGAGCCGATCAGTACGGTCGCCCCGCGCGGGACGGCCACCCCGGCGATCTCGACGTCCTCGCGCGCGAACCGCGCGATGCCGGGGCTGACCGGGCCGTCGTAGCGGAGGAACTCCTCGATCGCGCCCGGCAGCAGCTCGGGGTCGGAACGCAGCAGGCCGAGCTGGTCCGGGTGGGCCAGCAACGTGGCGATGCCGGTGCCGATCAGGTTGACCGTGGTGATGTAGCCGGCGACCAGCAGCAGGAACACCATGGCGATCAACTCGTCCTCGCTCAGCCGCTGTTCCGCATCGCGGGCGGTGACGAGGCCGCTGAGCAGGTCGTCCCCGGGGTGCGCCCGTTTGGCATGGATGAGCCCGGTCACGTAGGCGCGCATGTGCTGCCACGCCTCGTTCACCACGGCGGGATCCGGCGGCTCCGCTCCCCGCCTGAGCATCCGGTCCGTCCAGTGCTGGAAGTCGCGGCGCTCGTCCACCGGGACCCCGAGCAGCTCGCTGATCACCGTGACCGGGAGCGGAAGCGCGAAGTCGGCGACCAGATCGGCATGTCCGGCCGGGACGACCGCGTCCAGCAGACCGTCGGTGATGGCCTGGATCCGTGGCCGCATCCCCGCCACGCGGCGGGCGGTGAACGCCTTGGAGACCAGGCGGCGCAGACGGGTGTGGTCGGGCGGGTCGCTGCGGAGCATGTTGCTCAGCATCGAATCGCGTTCCGTTTCGGGCAGTTGCCGCAGGATCCGGCTGTCCGAGGCATCGCGCACGTCGCTGCTGAGGCGGGAGTCGGACAGGGCCGCGAGTCCGTCCTCGTAGCGCGTGACGAGCCAGGCGTCCAGGCCGCCCGCGACGACGACGCGGCGCACGGGGCCGTCCTCGCGCAGCTGCCGGTAGAGGGGGAACGGATCCGCGACGAAGGCGGGGTCGGCGTACGGCAGAAGGGTCGGCTGCTGCTCACTCATGAGGCCTCCCGGAGCGTGTCGTCCTCGCTGTGAGAGCGAGGTTATCGGCCTGACCATCCCGATACGTCACTTTTCGGCCTCCGGCGAGGTGAGGCGGAGCTGAGGTCAGCGGAGTGATTCCCTCGGGGGCCGCTCGCGCAGGGCCCCGTAGGCGAGGAAGTAGGCCGGCAGCCGGTTCAGCCGGCGAGAGTCGGTGAGGAGCTCGGTCAGCCGCTTGGCCCGCCGGGGGTTGCCGAACGCGGCACGGCCGGCCAGCAGCGGCCCGATGACCTTGGCGTGCGCGAGGCGCTGGAGCCCCTGGGTCGCCACGGTGGTGGGCAGGCGCCGGCACTGCACGCGGCGTACGTCCCGGAGCCCTACGGTGCCGTCGCGCAACGGGCCCACGAGGTGGCGGGCCGCGGCCACCGCGTCCTGCACGGCGAGGTTGATGCCGATGCCGAACACCGGCGACATGGCATGGGCGGCGTCGCCGATGCACAACAGCCCCGGGCGGTGCCAGCGGCGCAGCCGGTCGAGCCGTACGTCGAGCAGTTTGACCTCGTCCCAGGAAGTGACGGCATGGGCCCGGTCGGCCAGCCACGGGACGGCCTCCGAGAACTGCGCCATGAACGGCTCCAGGCCTTCGGCGCGGCGCCCGGCGTCGGAGCCCTTGGGGATGAGCGCCGCACACTGCCAGTAGTCGCCGCGGTCGATGAGGGCGACGAACAGCCTGTCCCCGATGCCGCCGACGAGCCCGCTGGGGTCCTCCTCGCGGCGCGGCATCCGGAACCACCAGGCGTCCAGCGGGCACGGGAAGTCCTCCAGCCCCAGCTCGGGCAGCGCTCTGGCCAGCGAGCCGCGTCCGTCGCAGGCCACGGTCAGCGAGGCCCTGAGCTCGCCGGTGCCGCCGTCCGAGGTCCGGTACCGCACGCCCGTGACCCTGCCACGCTCGATCAGGAAGGACGTCGCCTCGGTGTTCATGCGCAGGTGGAAGGAAGGCTCCCGGCCCGCTTCGTCGGCGAGCAGGTCGAGCAGGTCCCACTGCGGCACCATCGCGATGTAGTTGTACTTTCCCCGCAGCGCCCCGATGTCCCCGACCGTGACGAGGGACCGGTCCGGCCCGATGGGCAGCTGCACCGAGCTCACCCGTCGCTGCGGCAGCCGGGCGAAGCGTTCCGCCAGGCCGATGTCGTCCAGCAGTGACAGGGTGGACGGGTGCACGGTGTCCCCGCGGAAGTCGCGCAGGAAGTCGCCGTGCTTCTCCAGCACGGTCACCTCCACCCCGGCCCGGGCCAGCAACAGGGCCAGCACCATCCCGGCGGGCCCTCCTCCCACCACACAGCAGGTGGTTCGTTCCACGCAACCCACTCCCTTCGCCGGCATCGGGTCACCCCCAGAGGACGTATACCGCGCCCAGGGCGCCGCCAGCCGTAACGGCGAAGAGCCATCCGGGTTCCGTGAGGCGTCCTGGCGAACACCTCCACGCCCGCATCCTCGGCGATCCCCGGACCCCACGGACCGCTGGCCCGCGACCGCCCCGCGCCCCACCCTCTGACGGCAGGCGGCCCCGTGCCCCGACCCTCATCAGGGTCGGGGCCCGGGGCCGCTTCGCCCGGGCCGCGGCCCGGGGCCGGTCAGATCACTCTCCGGAGTCGATGGTGGGCTGGCGCAGCTGTACCTCGGCGCCCGTCTGCTTGAACGACTCTGCGGACACCGGTACGAGCAGCGCATCGCGGTGGAAGTCCCGCAGGTTGGTCGACCCGCAGCTGATCATCGTCGAGGTGAGCTTCGCCCGGGTCCGCTCCACGTTGTCGTACAGGCTGCCGGCGTAGGGCACGTAGCCGTCGACGCCCTCTTCGAAGACCATCTGGCCGCGCTGGCCGTACCGGGCTGCGTTCTGCGCGCGCCGCGAGCCCTCACCCCAGTACTCCTTGTACCACTGGCTGCCGATCTGCAGCTTCCGCGACGGGCTCTCGTCGAGCCGGGCGAAGTAGCGGCCGAGCATGATGAAGTCCGCCCCCATCGCCAGCGCCATCGCCATGTGCGAGTCGTTGAGCAAGCCGCCGTCGCAGCACAGCGGCACGTACACACCGGTCTCCCGGGCGTATGCGTCGCGCGCCCCGACCACATCGAGCAGCGCGGAGGCCTGCCCGCGGCCGATGCCCTTCTGCGCCCGGGTGGTGCAGATGGCCCCGCCGCCGATCCCGACCTTCACGAACGCCGCGCCCGCATCGGCCAGGTAGCGAAAGGCCCTGCCGTCGACGACATTCCCCGCGCCGACGAAAGCATCATCCCCGAACGTCTCCCGGGCGAATTCGAGGGTCCTCGCCTGGTGTACGGAATAGCCGTCGGAGGAGTCCAGACACAGCACGTCCGCGCCGGCCTCCAGCAGGGCGGGAATGCGGTCCTTGAAGTCACGGGAATTGATACCGGCACCCACACGCAGACGCTTTTCGCCGTCCACCGTCGCGCGGTGGTACGTCTTGTGGGCCTGATAGTCCTTCTTGAGGACCAAGGAGACGACCCGGCCGTCCTCGATCACCGGCAGAACGTCCAGATGGTGCTGCCAGATCAGCTCATTCGCCTCGGTCAGGGAGACCGAGGCCGACGCGGTGACCAGGCCGGCGTGGCCCCGCATCCGGTTGCCGGCGGTCTCGGAAGCCCCGTGACGCTCCAGATGGAAGTCGTCGAGGCTGATGATCCCCAGGAACTCGCCGTCCGCGTCCCCGCTCTGCGTGACCACCGCCACGCCCTGCTCGGCCTCGGACAGCTGCCGGGCGACCTCACCGAGAGGCGTCTGCGGTGCCACGGTGATCTCGCTGGTCCGGAAGCCGGCCTTGTGCCGCTTCACCGCCAGCACGTCCGCGGCCTGGTCCTCGATCTGCTGATTCTGGTGGATGAACGACAACCCGCCGACCTGCGCCAGTGCCACCGCCAGCGTCGGTGACGACACCGCCTGCATGATGGCGCTCACCATGGGCGTGGCGACCCGAACTCTCGGCTCCTCGCCGACCCGGTGACGTACCAGCGGCGCCCCGAGATCCACATTGTCCGGCGTGCAGTCTTCTGTGGTCAGGCCCGGGATGAGGAGGTATTCGCTCAGCGTACGAGAAATCTCGGGGAGGATTTTCACATTGTCTCCAGCAAGGAGCCTGGGCGCCGGTCAACGACGGATCGGCGAGGCTCGTACGGGCGGTGCGGATCGATGCCGACCGGTGGCGCACCATCGGAAGAATGCGCTCTGGAGATCCTCAGAGCGGGCGCACCCGGCAGAGCAGTGCTCGCACGCGCGGCCGAATCGGCGGCGAAGGCACGGCAGACCCGGATCCTCCGCGTGGTGTTGCACAGGCGCTGACTTCCATTGCGCCATACGTGATCTTACCGCACTGCCCCTGTTCGCCTCGTCGGCGCGCAAAGCGCCGAGAGCGGCAGCCTCGAAGTCGGCTTCCCCTCCTCGTACTTGGCCGCCACGCCCCGACCGTACGCAGCCTGGAGCCGGCGGCGTCAGGACGCGTGCCGGGCCTCATCGCCGACGTCGCTGACCCAGAAGTATCGCCGCACCGCTCGGGGAGATGTGGTGAAGAGGCGCGGCGGATCGGGGCGTTGCCGCCCGCACCGGCGCCCGGGCGAGGACTATGGGAGACAAACGGTACGAAGAGGAGGACCCTTATGAGGGCACGTCACTTACGCACCCTGTTGGTCGCCGGCGGGGTGGCGCTTGTCTCGCTCACCTCCACCACACCCGCCCAGGCCCTGCCCGGGTGCCCCGCCAACGCGATCTGTCTGTGGCGGTACCAGGACGGGACCGGGGAGCTCTACGTCTGGCGTGGCGGCTACGTGGACCTCCCCAGCAGGTTCGTGGACCACGTGGGGTCGTTCCGGGCCAACAGGAGCGGGGCCTTCATCGACTGGGCGACCGGCAAGGAGTGCCGACCGGTCCGCAGCGGCGACTACGCGAGCAACTACAGCGGCCGCTTCGGCTCGAAGATCGACGCGGTGGGCAACAACTGCTGAGCCTGGAAGGCAGCGCGGCCGGGGGCGGCCCGGGCTCAGTAGCGAAGGGCCGTGCCGGTCTGAGCCGAGACCGTGCCCGACAGTTTGTGCGTGCTGCGGGCCGTTCCCTGCCCTGTGCCCTTCCCGGCGACGTCCGTGATCGTCACGATCACGGTGTCGATGAGATTGCCGCTCTCGTCCTTGAACTCGACCTGCACCGCGAAGGACTTCGTCGCGTCGTCGGTGTTCCGTGCCGTCACGGGGACCGTCGTGTATCCGTCGCCGTCGGTGGTCACCGAGCCCAAGGACACCTCGTCCTTGGCATCGACCCCGTCCTTCACCTCGGCGAGCTTGCCCTTCGCGGCGGCGGCCGCCGATTCGGCGGCCTTCGACGCCTCGGCCGCGGCCGACGAGACCGCCTCGCCGGCGGACTTCACCGCCGACGCGGCGCTCGACACGGCGCCCGACGGGGTGCCGTCACCGTCCGAACAGCCTGCGGCGCCGAGCACCACCGCCGACAGCACCACCGCACCTGCCGTACCACGCATCCACGCGACCGCCGTCACCATGCCTCCAAGGGTGTTCCGGGCCTCCGGACCTCCCAGTCAAAGGCCCGGCGGCCCGGATGCCCAATGGGCCGGGCATCCGGGTGAGTGCGTACGGCGTTCCGCGGGATGAGGGCGAGGGGCTTCAGGGGCTTCAGGGGCTTCAGGGGCGTCCCACGGCGAGGCGGTGTTCGTGGACGCGCAGCTGGAGGGCGGCGAGGTCCAGCAGGGGAGTGGCCACCCCCAGGGCGCGGGCGCGGAGGGTGAGGTCGGTCAGGACGTGGTCGGCCTCCGTCGGCGCTCCGGCGACCAGGTCGCGGTACAGGGACGGGGTGAGCGGGGAGCCGGGGCTCGTGACGGTAGACGCGGTGAAGGCGAGCTCTGCCTCGGTCACCGGATGGCCCGCGGCCTCCGCCACCGCTGCGGTTTCGGAGATCAGCGCCCCGGCCAGGGCCGCCCCGCCCGGAACGGCGTTCACCTCTCCGACCGTGCCGCGCATCAGGCAGGTCAGGGCGACGAGGGTGGAGATGAAGACCCACTTGTGCCACATGGCCGCGACGATGTCCTCGGTCGCCGGTGAGTCGATGCCGGCCTCGGCCAGCACGCCGCGGATCGCGTCCACGCGGGCCGACGGGCGTGCGTCGAGCTCGCCGGTCAGGATGACCGAGGGCGGGGCCATGCGGAGGATGTCGCCGTCGTCGCTCCAGGTGGTGACCACCTTCGCGACGCCGCCGAGGACTGCTCCGGCCCCCAGTCGCGCGACGAGCGGGTCGAGATGGGCGACCCCGTTCAGCAGGGGTACGACGGAGGTGTCCGGGCCAACGGCGGGTTCGATGTCCGCAAGGGCCGTGTGCAGGGCGGTCGCCTTCACCGAGAGCAGGACCAGGTCGTAGGGTCCGCCCACGGCGCCGGCCGTGACCAGATTCGGCGTGAGGTGGAGCTGCTCTCCCTGACCCGCCACGCGCAGCCCGCGGGCATCCAGGGCCTTCGCACGGGCCGGTCGGACCAGGAAGGAGACGTCCTGGCCCGCTGTCGCGAGCCGGGCGCCGAAGAAGCCGCCGACGGCGCCGGCGCCGACCGTGAGGATCCTCATGAAGGGGTGCCTTTCGTGGGAGGTGCGGTCGCGAGGGAGGGGAGGGGAGGGGAGGGGAGGGGAGGGGAGGGAAGAGGAAGGAGACAGGGATGGGTCAGGTCCGGCCCGCGCCGAGCGGGCTGTCCTCGGCGGGAGTCCGCGAGGCGCGCGGCGCGTACCGGGAGACGGCTACACCGGCCAGGCAGAGCGCCCCGCCGAGCAGGGTCAGCCAGGCCGGTACCTCGCCCAGGAGGGCCCAGCTCAGCAGCACGACGATGGCCGGGACGGCGTACGTGGTCGCCCCCAGCTTTCCGGCGGGCATGCGCGCCAGGGCGTAGGTCCAGGTGGTGAAGGCGAGGGCGGTCGGCACCACACCCAGGTAGAGCATGTTCAGGGTCGCGGACATCGGCGCCTCGGGCAGCTCCGCGAACAGCAGGCCCGTGAAGGGCAGGCAGGCCACGGTTCCCGTCAGGCAGGCGAAGGTGGTGACCTGCAGGGGAGTGCCGTAGGAGAGCGCGGGCTTCTGGGCGATGACGCCGGATGCGTAGGCCACGGCGGCGAGCAGGCAGAGTACGACCCCGAGTACCGAGGTGGAGCCGCCGTTCCCGGATGACATGGACAGGCCCACGACCACCGCTCCGGCGAAGGAGACGGCCATGCCCACCAGGAGCCGCGGGGGCAGGGCCTCGCCGAGGAGACGGGCCGCGAGGAGCGCCATGAGGATGGGCCCGATGTTCACGAGCAGCGACGCCGTGCCCGCGTCGACCAGTCGTTCACCCCAGTTCAGGACGATCGTGTAGCCGCAGAACCACACCACACCCGACACCAGGATCCCGCGCCAGGCCTCGCGGGGCGGCAGGCCCTGGCGGCTGATGAGGAGCAGCACCACGAGCACCAGCGAGGCGGCCAGCAGCCGGCCGAGGGCCAGGGCGCCGGGCGAGTACGCGGCCCCCGCGCTGCGGATGGAGACGAAGGCGGAGGCCCAGGCGAACACCGTGAAGGTGACGGCGCCGACCGTGAGGGCGCCGGGCGGGATCGAACTCGAGCGGAACGTCATGAGCCCACCCTACGACCGCAACATTTCGGTGTCGACCGAATTAATGCCCCCGGTGCGCCGGGAGGCACGGCTCAGCTCCACGCCTCCGGTGTGAGCCCCAGCAGCTCGCCGAAGGCCCGCTCCCCGGCGTCGGTCACCTCCAGTGCCCGTCCGCCGCCCGCAGGGCGCACCACCCACTTCTCCTCCGATGCCCGCGCGCACAGCCGCGCCCCGGCGAGGCCGCCCAGGTGGCGGCGCCGCTCGGTCCAGTCCAGGCAGGAACTCGCCAGCCGCCTGCGCCCCTCGCCGGCCAGGCTGATGCCCGCTTCGGCGCACCAGACCCGGCCGGCCTCCGTCAGTTCGAACACGTCCTGCGTGCGCAGCAGGCCGCGCCGCTCCATCGCGTCGGTCACCGCCATGCCCAGCCGCCCGGCGAAGTGGTCGTAGCAGGTCCGGGCGCGGGCCAGCGGGTCCGGCGCGGCGACCACGGGCACGGCGTGCGCCGCGTCCCGGTCCGGGACGGCGTGCGAGGCGAGCTCGTCGAGCAGGCGGGCGATCGCGCCGTCGGCGATGCGCACGTAGCTGTGGCGGCCCTGCCGCTCGGTCACGCAGATGCCCGCGTCGAGCAGCCGGGTCAGATGGCCGCTGATGGTGGAGGGCGCCACCGAGGTGATCCGGGCCAGCTCGCCCGCGGTCCAGGCGCGCCCCTCCAGCAGCGTCATGCAGATCGCGGCCCGCGTCTCGTCGGCCAGGGCGGCGGCGAAGGCGGCCAGCAGGGCCGCGGGGGCCGCTCCGCCCGTGGGCGTCGCCCCTGGATGCGTTTCGTTCATAAGTCCAGGATGCCCCATGATTTCGGCAAACAACGAACGATCTGTACAGGCTGAGGTCCACTGTCGCGACCGGGGGTCCGCCCGCCACACTGAGGGCCGGGGGCAGGACGTCCCCGTCACGAGGAGGTGGTGGGGTGGTGTCGTCGTCGGGTGACCTCACGGAGCGGCCGTCCCCGGTCGTACGGCCCGAAGTGTGGGAGACGTACGGGCCGGCCGATCTCAGCGCCGTCCCGGTCTTCGCCGGAGGGTTCATCAACTTCGGCTACTGGAAGGCGGTGGATCTCGGGCAGCCGCTGTCGCAGGGCGACCGGATCCGCAGCGAGCAGGACCTCTACCGGCACGTACTCGACGCGGTGGCCCCCCGAAGCGCCCGGGCCGTCGAGGTCGGCTGTGGTCTCGGCCTCGGGTGCGCCCTCGCGCTGGAGGAGTACGGGCCCACTTCCGTCACCGGGGTGGACATCCACCCCCAGCAGCTCCGGCGGGCCCGCGAAGCCAACTCCCCGCTCCTCGCGGCGCAGCCGCACCGGATCGGCTTCGCGCTCGGTGCCGCGGAGGACCTGCCGCTCGGCGACGCGGAGTTCGACTGCCTCTACAGCGTGGAGGCGGCCCAGCACTTCCCGGACCTGACCGCGTTCGCCCGGGAGGCGGCGCGAGTGCTGCGCCCGGGCGGCCGGGTGGCGGTCACCAGCTTCTTCACCGTGGAGGGGGCGCCCGAGCCCGCGAAGCGGCTCGCGGGGCTGCTCGACTCGTTCGCCAGCGGCCTGGACATCGCGCGACCGGTGTCCCGGCTCGCCGGTGCCCTGGCCGAGGCCGGTTTCGCCGATGTGCGGGTCTCCTCGATCGGCCCGCAGGTCTGGCCCGGCTGGGACCGCTGGCTCGCCCGCCTCTGGGCGCCGGGGACCTGGCCCCGGAACTTCCTGGCCGCCTGGGAGCAGCAGATCCTGGACTACTACCTCGTGACCGCCACCCGCCCGTAGCCCATGGCCCGTATGCCCGTATGCCCGTACGCCCGTGGCCCGGACGGCCCCGGTGTCGGTGGCCGCGCCTATTCTTCCGGCATGTCAGTGAACATCGATCTTGCTTTCACCGTCACCGGGGTCGCCGGCGAACCGCAGGCCTGGGCGATCGTCCGCGCCCTGCAGGAGCTGATGTACGAGGAGGACATAGCCGACCAGGTCACCATCGGGGTGGCGGTGGACGACGCCGGCTCGTACTTCGTCTCCGGGGACTCCGACTTCCCGCTCGGCATCTCCCGCTTCTACCTGTGGCAACCGCACTTCGAGGGGGTCTTCGCGGCGACGGTCGCCGCAGTGGCGGCAGGAGCCGAGCCTGAGGTCCGCTGGGGCTACCCGGACGAGGAGTACTGAGAGGTCCGCCTCAGCCGGGCGGAAGCGCCGGGGGAGCCGGGGGAGCCGGCGGCAGCGCCCAGCGGATCGCCCGGGTCACGGCCCGGCCGCCCGCGCGAGCGGCCGACGGCGGTATCCGGGCGGCCGCGGGCACCTCGGCGGCCACGGCCGATTTCGCCCAGGGCGGCAGCAGATCCACGGCCGCCGCCGCCAGCAGCGCGTACGGCAACCGGGCGGCTCCGGGCAGCGGGGGATCGGTCAGCAGGAACCGGGCGGTGTCCCGGGAGGCCGCCGTCGGCCGCAGGCCGGGCCGGTACCGCGCCATCAGCAGAGCCAGCTCGTGCTCGCTCTCCGGCGGCCGGTCCGCCCCCAGCGCGCGGGCCACGCGCGCCGTGTCGGCGAGGTACGCGTCGCAGCCCGCGGGGTCCAACGGGCGTCTGCCGTACCGCTGGTGGGCCCGCAGGAAGCAGTCCGCCTCGGCGATGTGCACCCAGGTCAGCAGCTCCGGATCGTCGGCCCGGTACGGGATGCCGTCGGCCGTCCGCCCCCGGACGCGCGCGTGCACCTCCCGTACGAGGGCCACCGCCGCCTCGGCGTCGGAGCTCGTGCCGAACGTGGTGACGGCCAGGAAGGTGCTGGTGCGGTGCAGCCGCCCCCACGGGTCGCCCCGGTACCCCGAGTGGGCCGCCACGGCGGCCATCGCGAGGGGGTGCAGGGACTGGAGCAGCAGGGCGGCCAGCCCGCCGACGAACATCGATGCGTCCCCGTGCACCCGGCGCACCGGCCGTTCCGGTGCGAACCACCGAGGTCCGGGCGTCGTGTGGATCCGCGCCCTGTTCCGGGGCCCGTCCGGCCCGGCGACGCGCAGGAAGACCGCCTCGCCGGCTTGCCGCCTGATCCGCTGGACCGTCGTCACCCTCGCCATATGTCCATTATGTGCCGCATCCGGATCCGGATCCGGGCCGGCACGGGCCCCGGCCTGGCACAGGGCCCGGGCCGCTCCGCATCCGTGCCACACCGCAGGCGCCGGGCCGCGAGTACGGCCCGGCGCCTGCGTCAACGGCGCGCCCTCCGGCCGTGGATCACAGCCAGCGCGGCGGGATGATGCCGTAGTAACCGTCCAGCAGCCGCCGGTAGTCGGTGCTCTCCAGGTGCTCGTCCCGTATGAACTCCGGTGCGTCCTTGACCTGTTCCCTGGTCAGCCCCACCCGGATCCGCTTCTCCTCCACATCGATACCGGTGACGGTACCCGCGGGGAGGAGGACCTCCTTGCCGAAGATCCACGGGCCGGTGTCCACGACCAGATAGGCCGATCCCGCCTCGTCGGAGTGTTTGTCGACCTTTCCGATGCTGCCGTCGGCCGCCTCCACCCTGTAGCCGGACAGGTCCACGTCCGTGATGCGGTCAACGGTGACGCGGTAGGCCCAGACGTTCTCAGACATGACTGGAACAGCTCCCTCCATCGATCCCGTGTCGTCACGGCGCGTCTGCCCGGCGCGGCCGCGGTTACACATCCGCCCCCGATCCGGGCTGATGCCCCGTGAGACGGAGCCCGGGCAGGGCCTGGTGGGGTGAACCCCGGCGCCGGTCCGGGGCTCGGGGCTACGCTCCGCAGATGGAACGCGCAGAGGTACTCAAGCGAGTGATCGGCATCCTCACCGACGCCCAGGACATCCGCCGGGCCGCCGAGACAGGGGAGGACGACGGGAACGGCGAGGCCGGGGAGGACGGCGCCGGGTCGCCGCCGACGGCCGGTGTGGCCACTCTGCTCCTGAACGAGATGCTGCCGTCGATCAGGGTGCCGGCCGACGCGTCTCCGCAGCAGGTGGCCGCCCTGGTGGCGGAGGCGCTCGGGCCGGCCCTGCACACCATGGTCTCGGGCTTCAGCCTGGCGTTCACCAGCCTGGCGATGGTGCACGACAGCGGGCGGACGGACATCTCCTCGATCGGGGTCCTCCAGGAGCTCGCCCTGGAGATCGAGGCAGGGACCTACGACGAGGGCCCGTAGGACCTCGCCGCCGCTCCCTGCCCCGCGGCCGTCCGACAGTGCGGCGGCGCGACCGTCCGGCCCCGACCGTCCGGCCCCGACCGTCCGGCCCCGACCGTCCGGCTCCGGTCGTCCGGCGGTGTGGCCGTCCGGCCCGAAGCCGTTACTCGGTGCCGTTACTCCGCGTCGTCGTCGCCCGAACGGGTCGTCTTCCGCTCCTGCCGACGCCTCAGTTCCTCCGGGCTCTTGCCCTCGACCCGCTTGCTGGCCTCGGGGTGTACCGGGTCCGGGCCGGGATGCTCCTGGGCCTGCTCCGCCCGGCCCTCTCCCGACTTCTCATGCCTGTCGTCCTTGCCCTTCATGGCTGTCTCTCCCTCGCACTCGTGGATCTCACCGACCGGGACCGCCCCCGGACGCCCACCGCCTGCCCGCGAGCGGCCGGGTCGCCCTCCTCGTGCGGCCCATCCTCGGCCGATCGGGGCCCGGCGGCCACGCCATGCGTCATCCGGCCCAGCAGCGGGAAGGCGCCCCGCATGCCGGAAACGATCAGCAGCCTCGCCACCCGGGTCGCACGCCGCCGCCGTGAGCCGGTCGCCGTCCAGGCCCTGCGGTCCACAGCCGCCGCCGTGATCAGCTACGTCGTCGCACTCCGCCTGAGCAGCGAGCCGAGCCCGCTGACCGCCCCGCTGACCGCGCTGCTCGTCGTCCAGGTCACCCTGTACTCCACCCTCACCACCAGCATCCGCCGGGTGAACTCCGTGGTCGTCGGCGTGCTGATCGCGATCGGCTTCAGCGCCCTGGTCGGTCTGACCTGGTGGAGCCTCGGCCTGCTGATCCTCGCCTCCCTGGTCGTGGGCCACCTGGTGCGCGTGGACGAGTTCGTGCCCGAGGTCGCGATCAGCGCCATGCTCGTCCTCGGCGTCACCCAAGTCGCGGACACCGCCTGGGACCGGGTCCTGGAAACGGTCATCGGTGCGGTGGTCGGGCTGCTGGTCAACCTGCTCCTGGCACCACCCCTGTGGGTCGGCCCGGCCGGCGCCGCGATCACCGACCTCGCCCGGCGCATGAGCCGGCTGCTCGACCACCTCGGCGAGGAGCCCTCCGGACCGGCCAGGGTCGAGCAGGCCGCGGCCCGGCTGCACGAGGCGCGCCGCCTCGACAACGACATCGCCCAGGTCGACGCCGCCCTCCGGCAGGCCGAGGACAGCCTCCGGCTCAATCCGCGGGTCAAGGAGGGGCTGCTCTCCAGGCTGGTGCTGCGCACCGGCCTGGACACCCTGGAGATCTGCGCGGTCGTGCTCCGAGTGGCCTGCCGCACGCTGACCGACCTGGCCCGGGCCCGCCCCGACGGTCCGCTCTTCGACCCCGCGACCGCGGCCGCGCTGGGGCAGGTGACGCGCCACACGGCCATCGCGGTGGAAAGCTTCGCCCAGCTGATTACCGCACAGGTCAGCGCCAACGCGGAAGACGCGGAGGCCCGCCTGACCGGCGAACTGGCCGTCGCCCGGGCGCACCGCGACCGGCTTGCGGTCCTGCTGCTGGCCTCCGCCCGCGAGGATCCGGCACACTGGCAGCTGAGCGGCGCGCTGCTCAGCGAGATCGACCGGGTCCTGGACGAGCTGGGCGTGGACAAACGCTCCCAGCGCCTGCTGGAGGAACTCGACCAGCACACCCGCACCCGGCGCAGGAGCTGGAAGAAGCCGCTGAAGCGGACGCGGCAGGACCGTGGGTGAGGGAAGGCAGGGCTCATGGTGCACGTACTGGGCAGCAGGGTTCTGCTGCGCCCCACGGACCCCGAACGCTCGCGCGCCTTCTACGGCGACACCCTCGGGCTCGCGGTCCACCGCGAGTTCGGCACCGGCCCCGACCGCGGCACGGTCTACTTCCTCGGCGGCGGCTTCCTTGAACTGTCCGGCCGCGCCGAGGCGCCGCCCGCGCCGGGCCTGCGGTTGTGGCTCCAGGTCGAGGACGTGCAGGCGGCGTACGAGGAGCTGCGCGGCCGGGGCGCCGAGGTGGTGCGACCTCCCGAGCGCGAACCGTGGGGTCTGATCGAGATGTGGATCGCCGACCCCGACGGCGTGCGGATCGCCGTGGTCGAGGTCCCGTCCGATCACCCCCTGCGCTTCCGCCCCTGATCCGAGGCCCGCCCCGGAATCCCTGCCGCGTTCCCGGCAGGGACGACCCAGTGCTGTGACCTGGTGAACCTTCCCGACCACAGCACTAGCGGGCGCTGCCGAGGTCGCGGTCGGACTCGGACCCTTCGAGCATCAGGGTGGTCTCCTCGATGCGGCTGAAGCGGCCGTCGGGCGCGAACTCGCCGAACAGGTAGACCTCGGTGCGCACCGTCGAACCGTCCGTCTTCGTGACGTGGACGGTGTGCCGGTCGGCGTACTTGCGGCCGTCGTACAGCTCTTCGTGGACCTCGATACGGCCATGGTCGACGACGGTGCGCAGGTGGGTGATGTGCTCGATGAAGCCGGCCCGGTCCGCCCACTGGCCGTCCGTGCGCTGACGGTATTCCGGGGCGAAGTGGCGGTCGGCGGCCTCCTGAACGGTGAGGTCGCGGCTGAGGAGCAGGTCGGTGAGGGCGGCCGTGATACCGGTGCGAGTCATGGGACTGCCTTTCGATGCGGAGCGGATCAGCGATGCGTGCGCGGCGCACGCACTTCCAAAACCATAACAGCAATGCGTGCGCAACGCACGCTATTCTTCTGTCGTGGACAACGAGACCGGGAATGAGATCGCAGACGCGCTGGGCATCCTGCTCAAGCGCTCGACCCGCACGCACCTGCACCAGCGGCTCACGGAAGGCATGGGTGAAGCCGTGGACGACGTGACCTACCCCGTGCTCAGCGCCCTGGCCCGGACCGGCTCCCGCAGTGCGGCGGACCTGTCCCACGACGTGGGGGTCGACCGCTCCGGCGTGACCCGCCGCGCCTCCCGGCTGGAGGCCGCGGGCCTCATCCGCCGCGAACCGGACCCCTCCGACCGGCGCGCACACCTCCTTGTCCTGACCGAGGAGGGGCGGCTGGTCGTCGCAGAGCTGCGTGCGCGCCTGGCGGACCACATCACGGCGAGCCTGGCCTCCTGGCCCCCGGGCGAGGCCGAGACGTTCGCCCGCCACCTGCGCCGCTTCACGGCCGAAGGCCCGTTCGCCTAGGAGCCGCGAACGGCGCCGGTGTTAGCTTCTTCCCCGTGACGGAGCACCAGGACGAGACCAGCGCGGCCTACGACGGGGTCGTCGAGCTCTACGCGTCGATGTTCGCCGGTCGGCTGGAGGCGCAGCCGTTCTCGCGGGCCATGCTCGCCACCTTCGCCGAGCTGGTGCGCGGGACGGGGAACCTGCGGACCGCCGACGTCGGGTGCGGGCCCGGGCATCTGACGGCCATGCTGCACGAACTGGAGCTGGACGCCTTCGGTCTCGACCTCTCCCCGGGCATGGTCGGCCATGCCCGGCGGGCCCATCCGGGGCTGCGATTCGACGAGGCGCGGATGGAGGCCCTGCCGGTCGGGGACGGCGCGCTCGGTGGTGTGCTGGCCCACTACTCGATGATCCATACGCCGCCCGGGGAACTGCCCGCACTGCTCGCCGAGCAGGCACGTGTCCTGGCACGAGGGGGCCTGCTCCTGGTCTCGTTCTTCGCGACCGACGGATCGGAGCCGGTCCGCTTCGACCACAAGGTGACACCCGCCTACAGCTGGCCGGCGGACCGGTTCGCCGAGTTGCTGGCCGGGGCCGGGTTCACCACGTTCGCCCGGCTGCTCCACGACCCGGCCTCCGAGCGGGGGTTCCTCGACGCCCACCTGCTGGCCCGCCTCGGACCGGACCCGGACCGGATCCCGGACTGACTGCGCGCCGGCCGCGATGAGGCCGAGGGCATCCGGGTCCGGCTACTCACGCAGGTCTGAGTAGCTGCGCCCAGGCGCAGCCGCCCGCCGCCTGCCTAACCTCGGTCCCATGAACTTTGTGGAGCGGACGGCCGGGCCGGAGCAGCAGACGGAAGCGGAGCCGGTGGCGGAGTCGGAGCCGGAGCCGGAGCGGAGGGGGACGGCGTCACTCGCGCTGGGGGTCACCGGCGTGGCGATGATCGGCTGCCCGTTCCTGCCGGAGGGACTACCGCCCTTGATCCGCTTCTTCCCCCTCTACCTCGTCCTGCCCGTCGGGATCATGGCGCTCGTCTGCGGTCTCCCCGACCTGTGGGCCGTGCGGGGCGACGAGGGAGCGGCCCGCGGCCGGGCGCTGACCGGGGTCGCGCTCGGCACGGTGGCCATCCTGGTGCCGTTGGCCGTGTGCCTCTACTGGATCCTTCTCCTGGGCTGAAGTCCGCCCCGTGCGGGGCCGCTTCGGTGAAGTCCGCACGTGGTACGGACCAGGTGGCCGGTGCCGGGCCGGCCACCCAGGTGAGGACAACCGCCATGGTGCCGACTCCGGCCCACGCGTCGAAGACGAGATCGTCCGGGTCCGCGAAAGCACCAGCTTCCGCGGCACCGGCCGGGCGGCCGGCACAGGCACCCGGCGGGGGAAGTGATGGCCGCACGGACGGACATGGCGGTGCGTCAGACGGGGAGCCCCGCACCGACGGGCCGCGTCAGCCGCTCGAGCTCCTCCAGGCGCTCGCGCGTCCGCTGGTCCAGCGGTACGTAGGTCACGAGCCTCGGCCCGGTTCGCGGTCCGAGCCACAAGTTGGTGTGCTCCAGGTACAGCAGCCCCACGTGAGCGTTGCGGATGTACTTCGACTTCGAGAGCTGCCCGCCCACCACCTCGTGGCGGGCCCACACCTCCCGGAACTCCGCCGACGCCCCCTCCAGCCGGGCCAGCAGCGTCGTCCACGCGGGCTCCGCCAGGTGCTCGGCCATCGCCGCCCGGAACCTCGCCGCCATGAGCCTGTGCGTACTCGGCAGGTCGACCACCGACTCCCGCCACTGCGGGTCGGTGAAGGCGAGCAACATGCAGTTGCGGTCCTCCGGCCGCTTGCTGTCCAGGTCGCCGAGCAGCCGCCCGTACGTGGCGTTGTACGCGACGATGTCGTACCGGCTGTTCTGGACGCACGCCGGGATGTGGCCCAGCTGGTCGAGCATGGCCCGCACGGCCGGCGTCACGCTGGGGCAGACCGCCGGCGGCGCCGGGTCCAGGCTCCCGGCCAGCGAGAACAGGTGCTCCCGTTCGCTCACGTCGAGCAGCAGCGCCCGTGCGACCGCGTCCAGCACCTGTGCCGACACCTGGATGTCGCGCGCCTGCTCCAGCCACGTGTACCAGGTCACGCCCACCGACGACAGGTGCGCGACCTCCTCACGGCGCAGCCCCGGGGTACGCCGGCGCGGCCCGCGCACCAGTCCCACCTGCTCGGGAGTGATCCGCTCGCGGCGGGTGCGCAGGAACTCGGCCAGCTCGTGCCGTCGTACGTCGTTTCCGGGGGCCACAGTGGTCATGCTCCCAGCCTGCCGCACCGCGCATCCTGTTGCCAGGTAGTCCTGGTACCCGGATCAGGACACTCTGGTACCCGTCTGACGGCCGGGAGATCGTCGGAGGGTGACTCAGATCCCCGTACGCAGCAACCCCGTACGCAGCAACCCTGTACGCAGCAACCCTGTACGCAGCAACCCTGTACGCAGCAACCCTGTACGCAGCAATCCCGTGCACACCAACCCCGTGCACAGCGCTCCCGCGCCCGCCGCGCCCCACCTGGGCGGCCTCGGCCTGTTCACCGTGCTCCTGGGCGCGGCCCTGCCAATGATCGACTTCTTCATCGTCAACGTCGCGCTGCCGTCCATCGAGCACGACCTCGCCGCCGGCCCCGCCCTCCTGGAACTCGTCGTCGGCGGCTACGGCGTCGCGTACGCCGTCCTGCTGGTCCTCGGAGGGCGCGTCGGCGACAGCCTCGGCCGCCGCCGGCTCTTCCTCGTCGGCATGGCCGCCTTCGGCGTCACCTCGCTCGCCTGCGGCCTCGCCCCGAACGCCTGGACCCTCGTCGCCGCCCGCGTCGCCCAGGGCGCAGCCTCCGCCCTCATGCTGCCGCAGGTGCTCGCCACCATCCAGGCCACCACTGAGGGCCCGCGCCGGGCCCGGGCCATGAGCCTGTACGGGGCCACCGGGGGCCTGTCCATGGTCGCCGGGCAGATCCTCGGCGGCGTCCTGGTCGCCGCGGACCTCGGCGGAACCGGCTGGCGCGCGGTGTTCCTGGTCAACGTACCCGTGGTGGTCCTCGGGCTGGTCCTCGCGGTGCGCACCGTCCCGGACACCCGGGCCGGCCGGCCCGCGGCCGTGGACGTGCCCGGCACCCTGCTGCTCGCGCTGTCGCTGGTCTCGCTGCTGCTGCCGCTGACCGAGGGACGGGCCGCGGGCTGGCCGCTGTGGACCTGGGTCTCGCTCGGCGTGTTCCCCGTCGCCGCCGCGGCGTTCTACGCCACCGAGCGCCGGGCCGACCGCCTGGGCCATACCCCCCTGGTGCCGCCGAGCCTGCTCCGGCTGGAGTCGCTGCGGCGCGGTCTGGCGCTCCTGCTGCCGTTCTCGATCGGCTTCGGCGGATTCATGTTCGTCCTCGCCGTGACCCTCCAACAGGGCCTGGGAATAGGCCCGGTGCGGGCGGGTCTGGCACTGGCGCCGATGGCCGTGGCCTTCTTCGGGGCCTCACTGGCGGGGCCGCGCCTGGTTTCCCGCTTCGGCAGCCGGCTCGTCACCGCGGGGGCCGTCATCCAGGCGATCGGGATCGCCGTCCTGCTGGCCACACTCCGCCTCGGCTGGCCGGACCTCGGCCCGGCCGCGCTCGCTCCGGGGATCGCGCTGGCCGGACTGGGCCAGGGGTTCCAAATGCCCGTGCTGATGCGCCTGGTGCTCTCGGACGTCCCCGCCGACCGGGCCGGGGCGGGCAGTGGTGTCATGATCACCGCCCAGCAGTCCGCCGTGGCGCTCGGGGTCGCCACGCTGGGAAGCCTCTTCCTCGCCCTGGCCCCGACGGCAGGCGTGCGCGACGCGGTGTCCACCACCCTGCTCGTCCAGCTCGGCCTGATCGCGCTGAGCGTCCTGCTCAGCCTCCGCCTTCCCCGTATGCGCTGAGCGCGCGGGAGCATGGAGCACCGGTGCGGCCGGGCAGGTACGCCGAGGCGCCCGCACGCGGCCGGTCCGTTCACCGGGATCGGTGATCAGGACCTACCGCGCGCGGACGCCGGGCGCGCCCCCACCGGGGACCGCTGTCGGTTCAGCCCGCGGCGAGGAGCGTGAGCGTGTCGATCACGCGGTTCGAGAAGCCCCACTCGTTGTCGTACCAGGCGACCACCTTGACGTGGCGGCCGTCGACACGGGTGAGCTCCGAGTCGAAGATCGACGAGGCGGGGTTGCCCGTGATGTCGGAGGACACGAGCGGGTCCTCGGAGTACTCCAGCACGCCGGCCAGCGGTCCCTGCGCCGCGGTGCGGTAGGCCTCGAGGATCTCCTCGCGCGTCACGTCGCGGGCGACGGTGGTGTTGAGCTCGACGATCGAGCCCACCGGGACCGGCACGCGGATCGAGTCGCCCGACAGCCTGCCGTCGAGCTGCGGCAGTACGAGGCCGATCGCCTTCGCGGCGCCGGTCGAGGTCGGCACGATGTTGACGCCGGCGGCGCGGGCACGGCGGGGGTCGCGGTGCGGGCCGTCCTGCAGGTTCTGCTCCTGCGTGTAGGCGTGCACGGTGGTCATGAACCCGTGCTCGATGCCCGCGAGCTCGTCGAGCACGGAGGCCAGCGGGGCGAGCGCGTTGGTGGTGCAGGACGCGTTCGAGACGATCGTGTGCAGGGCCGGGTCGTACGCGTCGGTGTTGACACCGTACGCGAGCGTGACGTCGGCGCCGTCGGACGGAGCGCTGACGAGCACCTTGCGCGCGCCGGCCTTGAGGTGGCCGCGGGCGGCCTCGGCCGAGGTGAAGCGGCCGGTCGCCTCCAGCACGAGGTCGACCTCCAGCTCGGCCCAGGGCAGCTGCTCCGGCTCGCGTTCGGCCAGCACCGTGATCCGGTGTCCGTCGACGACGAGCACGTTCCCCTCGACGGTCACCGGGCGGCCGAGCCGGCCGGACGTGGTGTCGTACGCGAGCAGCCGCGCGAGGGTGGCGGGCTCCGTCAGGTCGTTGACGGCCACGACCTCGAGGTCGGTGTCGCGCTCGAGGAGCGCACGCAGCACGTTGCGTCCGATGCGGCCGAATCCGTTGATGGCAATGCGAGTCATGACGATGTCCCTTTCGTTCGCCATCAGGTTCGCTGCCGGTCACCCTCCGCGACAGCGGCGAGATCGCCATGGTTCGTAAGGATCTCGCCACTCGGCGATCCCGGGCTATTCGCCCCGGGTGAAGGTGCGCCGGTACTCGGTCGGGGTGGTGCCGAGGATGCGGTGGAAGTGCAGGCGAAGATTCGCGCCGGTGCCGAGGCCGACATCGTCCGCGATCTGCTCGACACCGCGCTCCGAACGCTCCAGCAGCTCACGTGCCACGTCGATCCGGGCTCGCATGACCCACTGCATCGGCGTGTACCCGGTGTCCTCGGCGAAGCGCCGCGAGAAGGTCCGGGGCGAGACCCCCGCGTGCTGGGCCAGCGCCTCCAGGGTGAGCGGTTCGCCCAGCTGGTGCAGCGCCCACTCACGGGTCGCGGCGAACCGCTCGCCGAGCGGCTCGGGCACGCTGCGCGGCACGTACTGCGCCTGGCCGCCGCTGCGGTAGGGGGCCGCGACCAGGCGCCGGGCCGCGTGGTTGGAGGCGGCCACGCCGAGGTCGCGGCGCAGGATGTGCAGGCACAGGTCGATGCCCGAGGCGGCGCCGGCCGAGGTGAGCACGCTGCCCTCGTCGACGAACAGGACGTTCTCGTCGAGCCGGACGAGCGGATGTTTCGCGGCGAGGGCCCGCGCGTAGTGCCAGTGAGTCGTGGCGCGTTTGCCGTCGAGCAGGCCGGTGGCGGCGAGCGCGAACGCGCCGGTCGAGATGGCGGCGAGCCGCGCTCCCCGCTCGTGCGCGGCGATCAGCGCGTCGATGACCGCTCGCGGCGGGTCCTCGCGGTCGGGGAAGCGGTAGCCGGGGACGAAGACGATGTCGGCCCACGCGAGCGCGTCGAGCCCGTGGGTGACGTGGTACGACAGGCCGTCGCCGCCGGTGACGAGGCCGGGAGCCGCGCCGCAGACCCGTACCTCGTACGGCATGCTCGCGCGGGTCGTGAACACCTGCGCGGGGATTCCGACGTCGAGGGGCTTGGCGCCCTCCAGGACGAGGACGGCTACGCGGTGGAGGCGGGAGCGGGGCGGCACGGGGTTCAGCGTACGGCGGGGGAGGGGACGGTCCGTATCCGGCCGCGGTCATGACGGATCCGGTTCGGGAACGGCGTCAGGCCCTTGCGCGGGTTCTGCTTGGTCGTGGAGTCGTACACCCACTGCTCGCGCAGCGGCGGGTACAGCACCCGCTCACCGCGCTCGATCCGTTCGGCGGCGATGTGCGCGGTCTGCAGGTGCCGGAGCAGGGTGGTCCAGAGCGCGGCGTCGTACACGCCGCGCCCGTTGTCCGCGTCGGCGGCGGTCCGGAAAACGGCGGGCCGCGACAGGACGCCGCCCGTTACGATCGGGCCTTCACCCGATCACGCGGTCCGACGGAGGCACCGATGACACCGGCCCCTTCGCGGACACCCGCCCACCCCGAACGGCTGGACCAAGGGCACCCGTTCCGTCAGTGGAAGACCTGGCGGATACCCGGCACCGAGCTGACCCTCACCGGGTACTCGCGCGCCAACGACAAGACGTTCTTCCACATCCCCGAACTTCGCTGCGCGCTCGACGCCGGACTGGCCGAAGGGCGTCAGCCGGAAACCGTCTTCCTCACCCACACGCACCACGACCATTCCAAGGACCTCGACTACCTCGCGGTCAGGCCCGGCGGAGTCGACATCCACCTGCCCGCCGCGGCGGCGCCGTACGTGGAGACCTTTCTGCGGGCCTCCGCCGAACTGAACCACGGCACCGCCTACGATCCGGCCCTCGCCGCGGGCTGCCGGCTCCACGGGGTACGCGGCGGCGACGAGTTCACCTTCGGACGCCGCGGCCACCACGTACGGGTGGTGGAGTGCGTACACAAGGTGCCCTGCGTGGGATACGCGTTCGCCGAACGCCGCAAGGCCCTGCTGCCCGAGTACGAGGAACTGCGGCACACCCTCGCCGGACAGGGCCGGGGCGCGGAGTTCGGCCGCATCCTGGCGCAGCGCCGCAAGGCGGGCGCCGAGGTCGAAGGAGAGGTACGCAGGCCGCTGTTCGCCTTCCTCGGCGACACCCACGTGAGCGTCTTCGAGGCCAACCCGTGGCTCTTCGAGTACCCGGTGATCATCACCGAGTGCACGTTCCTCGACGACACCGAACGGGAGCGGGCCGACCGGGTCGGACACACCGTCTGGAGCGGGTTGAAGCCCGTCGTCGAGGCCCACCCGGACACCCTCTTCGTCCTCACCCACTTCAGCCTGCGTCACTCGGACCAGGACGTCCTGGACTTCTTCCACGACGAGCGGCCCGACAACGTACTGCTGTGGGCGCACCCGGACAGCCGGCTGCCCGAGCAGCACCAGCACGGCTGACCGCCGCGGGCCGCACGTCCCGGGGCCGCCGGATCAGGCCCCCGTCAGTGCATCCCGCAACCTCCGCGCCTGCATGAGCAGCTGGGACGAACCAGGTCGCTGCGCGAGCGCCGTCACCTCTGGCAGCTCGCCGCGCGCGCCCGACAGCCGGGCGGAGTCCGCCGCGACGGCCAGCAGCGCCCCGTGCACCTGAGGCCGGGTACGGGCCAGCAGACCGGGGAGGGCGGTGGCCAGGACCGCCCACACCGCCCCGGCGCCCTCCGGTACGGCGACGGCCGCCCGCAGCGACTCGGTCAGCAGGGGCACCCTCAGCGTGCCCAGCCCCACGAGTTCGGTCAGCTCCCGGCCCAGCAGCTCGCCGTCCAGCCGGCCCCGCGAGGCCAGTACCGCCAGCGCCCGTACGGCGGCCTCCCGGTCACGCTCGGGGACGGAGGCGAGCCCGTAGGCCACGGCCAGATGCACGGCGGGCCCGGCCGGGCCGTCGGCCGAGGCCAGCGCCTCCAGGAAGGCGGGGGAGCCGCAGCCGTCCTGGTCGGCCGCCGACGCGACACCCGTCAGCAGCCGGGCCGCGGCTATCTCCGGGTGCCAGGGCAGGGTCGCGACCGTGTGAGCGTCCCGGTAGTCCGGCAGGGACCAGTGCGGACAGGAGAGGTGCGGCTCGAACGTGCGGAACAGTGACCAGAACTGCCGGGGGAACGCGCCGCGGCCTTCGACGGCCTCGTGCCCCACCAGGATCCGGCGGCCGATGCGTGCTCCCCGGCGCCTGCCGGGACGCTCGGCCTGACCCGCTTCGCGCTCCCGCCACCACGTCGGCATGGGCAGACCGCCCTGCCGCAGCCAGGCCGCCACCCGGGGCCCCTCCGCCAGCTCCAGCCTCTCCGCGGCGCGCACCACTTCGGGGTCCACCCGGCCGCCGCAGCGCAGCAGCGCCTGCCCCAGGTCCGCCGGTCCTGGCCGGATGCCGAGGCGCTCGTACTCCGCGAGCCGCTCGACCAGCTCGTATGGCTCCACCGCGCCCGTCGGCCCGCTCGGTACGGAGAGCAGGAACGGCACGGGGTCGCCGGACCGCAACCGTGCGGCGACCTCGCCGGTGCGCGCGCCCGCTACGTAGTCCAGTGCCACGTGCTGGCACAGTTCGAGCCAGCCCGCCCCGGCGTTCTCCCAGGACTCCTCCGCCCGTACCGGACCGACCGCCGCGCCGACGATGCCCGCTGTGCACCGCACCTGCGCGTGCGGTTTCACCTTGAACTCGCGCGGGACGGGGCCCAGCGCGGCGGCCAGTGCCTCCCGGTCGCGGAAGCTGTGGCTCACCACGGCGTTGAGCACCCGTTCGAACGGCACCACGCCGGGGTCGTGCCGACCGGCCAGCACGGCCGCGACCTCGTCGGCGAGCGCACCCGATGACGGTACGGCGAATTCCCCCTTGATCATGTGATGCAGGCTAAACCCTGACACCGACAGCGCCGCTGGCGGCGTGGTGGAGTCAGAGCGGGTCGCCGAGGGGCCCGTACTCCGCCTTCAGATTCCTGGCCCAGTGCGCGGCGAAGTCGGGCTGGGTGCCGTCGGCATCCGTGAACCCGTACTCCTTGTAGAGGTCCCAGGTGGCCAGCGCCCGGCCGGTCCTGGCCATGACGTCCGGGTCGGCTGCCAGGGCCACGACCGCCCGCCCCAGATAGGCGGGAGTCTCGGAGTGGGCGAAGTTCGGGTCCTTGGCGGCGCCGTCACGCCAGTTGGCCTCGGTGACGCCGAAATGCTCCAGCAGCGCCTCCGAGCGCAGGAACCCCGGCGTCAGGGAGACGGCCGCGACGCCGTGCGGACGCAGCTCGGCCGCCTGCGCGACGGCCAGCCGGATCACCGCCGACTTCGCCATGTCGTAGAAGAAGGAGCCGCGGTAGCGGGCGGTGTTGCCGTCGGTGACCTCCACGACCAGGCCGCTCTTGCGGGCGACCATGAGGGGCAGCGCGTACCGGCTGGTGATCACATGGGTCTCCACCGCCCGGCGCAGGAGGAGCAGGCCCTGGTTCAGGTCCTGCTCCCACAAAGGGTGTTCCCAGTCGGTGAGCGGGTCGCCGCCCCAGACGGAGTTGACCAGGATGTCGAGCCGGCCGTCCTGCTCCGCCGCGATCCGCGCCACGAGGGCCCGCACCTCTTCCGGGTCGCTGTGGTCGGTGCGGACCGGGACGCCCACACCTCCGGCGGCGGTGATCTTCTCGGCCGTCTCCTCGATGGTCTCGGGGCGGCCGAGGTCGGAGCGCCGTGCTCCGCTGCTGCGGCCCGTCACGTAGACGGTCGCGCCGGCGGCTCCGAGCTCGATGGCGATTCCCCGCCCGCCTCCCCGGGTGCCGCCCGCGACCAGGGCGACCTTTCCGGCGAGCTGTCGTGTCTTCGTCGTCATCTCTTCTCCATGTCTTCCGGCGGGTTCACGCGGTGGCGGTGTCGGTGTCGGTAGCGGTGGCGATGTGGGGGGCCAGCACGGCGTCGAGTCCGTGCCGGACGCGCTGGACGAGGGCGCCCTTGCGGTCGAGCGCCCAGCTGAGACCCGCGCCGGAAGTGACGGCCTGCACGGTCGAGGTCAGCTCCTCGACATCCGTCGCGGCACGGAGCTCGCCCGTGGCAAGGGCCTGCGCCAGCAGGGTCCGGACCGCCCGGCGCTGCGCGTCGTGCACGGCGAGGGCCCGCTCGTGCAGTTCGGGGTCCGTGAGGTCCATGCACAGGAACGCCAGGTGGTTGGCGAAGGTTTCCGGAGAGACCATCGGAGCCGTCCACTCCGCGAGCAGGGCGGCCAGGGCCCCCAGTGCCGAGCCCTGCTCCCCGCGGACCCGGTCGGGCAGCGCGTCCGCGTCCCGCACGGACTGGTCGGCGAGTGCCAGGATCAGGCCGCGCTTGGAGCCGAACCGCTGCACGAGCGTGCCGGGCACCAGACCGACCGCGCGCGCCACCGCCGCCAGAGTCAGCCCGGAAGGTCCCAGCCGTCCCATCACCTCGGCCGCCGCACGCAGGATCACCGCGTCTTCCACCCCACGGGGACGTCCGGCCACTGTCGCTCCTCTTTAATAAATGCACGTGCATTTATTAAAGCATGCGAGGTTGGAGGCCGACCGCGACCTGGCCCACGACCCTCGCGAGGCCTAACGTTGGACCATGATCAATATGCCGTCACGGGTCGAACTGCGCCCGCTCACCCTCTCCGACCAGGACGAGTTCTGCACGCTGGTGCGGGCCAGCTCCGAGCTGCACCGGCCATGGATGCAGCTGCCCGCGACCGCGGAGGAGTTCAAGGTCTGGACGCGCCGCTTCGACGACGGCACCAACCTGGGCTTTCTGGTCCGTGTCCGGGAGACCGGCGCAGCCGTCGGCATGGTCAACATCAACTCGATCATCCGGGGCCGCTACCAGGGCGCGTCCCTCGGCTACGCGGCCTTCGCCCCGTCCGCGGGGCGCGGGTACATGACCGAAGGGGTCGCCGCCACCCTGCGGCACGCCTTCACCGACCTGCGGCTCCACCGGCTGGAGGCCAACATCCAGCCGGCGAACGAGGCATCCCTGGCCCTGGTCCGGCGGCTGGGCTTCCGCTACGAGGGGCTCTCGCCCGCCTACCTCTACATCGACGGGGACTGGCGGGACCACGAACGCTGGGCCATCACCGCGCCGAACCCCTGGACACCCGATCCGTCCCTTCCCGAGGTCTGAGGCGTCTACGGCGAGCCGGCCAGCAGCCGGCGCTGGTGGTCCCGCGCCGGTTCGTCGTAGTACTTGTCCGACCAGTGCCCGGCGATGAGCGGCACCGGGGCTTCGACTCCCGTCTCGGGGCCGGGCGTCGGCTGGTCCGCGGCCAGGCGGAGCGAGTCCCGGAAGCGGTGGTGGTTGAACAGGCGGGAGAACTCGGTGAAATAGATCTCCGCGAGGCCGTGGTCGCCCCGGATCACCAGCATGTTCTCGTCGTTCAAGTTCGCGGAGGGATTGCTGAAGTTGGCCGAGCCGGTCACCACGATCGGATCGTCGCCGAGCGGGTCGATCAGCAGGTACTTCGTGTGCAGGTACTCGATGTTGTTGGAGAACGGGTTGTCGTGCTCGGCCGCCCAGCCCGCGAGGCCGCCCTCTTCGACGAGGCCGCAGGCCACCAGCTCGGTCTCGGGATCGGTGACCAGGCTCCGGTGCGCATCGGCGATACCGGCGTTCTCGAACAGCAGCCAACGGAGCGCGGAGTGGTCGCCCGGGAGCAGGTCGGCGAATCGGGGATCGAAGTTGAAAGGGAACGTGATGCACACCAGGTCCTGGGCCGATCCGAAGAGATCGGCGTAGCGGTCCTGCGCCGTGGTGTGCGTGTGCGGGCTGAACACGACCGATATGCCGGCGGGCCAGGGGTCGGGCATCGGGTTGTTGGCGTCCACCCAGTTGTTGAGGGTGCCGGGGGTCGGGTCCGCGACGAGCTGGTCCCAGTAGTCACGGTATCGCCGGGCGACCGACGCATCGGTGACGGTGTGTCCGACGTTGGACTGTCCGAAGATCCCGTTCTCGGTGATGTTGGTCGACCCGGTCCACACGGCCTCGGGCTCGCCCTCGTGGCTCGCGATCACGAACTTGTTGTGCGGGATCCTGGCCCGGGTCCGCCAGGCCACGACCAGGTCGTCGATGCCGGCGGCGGCCACCGCTTCGCGGTTGTCCGGGTGGTCGAACACGACGAGCCGGACGTCCACGCCCGTGTCCGCGGCCACACGGAAGGCCTTGAGCACGGGCAGGTACTCGAACTCGTACAGCGCCGCATGGAGCTGCCGGTGGTCGCCGTCGGCGGCGCCGATGAAGGCGAGCAGCGCCTCCTCCAGGCCGCGCGACAGCCAGCGCCAGGCCTCACGGTTGGGGATGTCATCGGGGTGGAGGTTCTTGAAGCGTTCGGCGTAGGCCTGCGAGGCATACACGCCACGGTTGAACCAGACACCGTGCACGCCCGGCTCCTCGGTCCGCACCCGCAGTTCGACGGTCGAGGCCGGGGTGAGTTCCTCCCCCGGGGTTCCGGTCATGGCGTGCACGCGGTAGGTGTAGGTCCGCCCGGGCTTGGCGCGGTAGTCGCCCCAGGCGAAGGTCTGGAACGGGTTCCAGTTGGACCCCCATCGGCCTCTTGCCTCGGGGAAACGGAGGCGGTTGTCGAGCCAGCGGTGCCGGCCTTCGGCATGGTCGAACCGTTCGACCCCAAAACCGAGAACGCCGTCCATGGCGGCCCGATCGTGGTCGAACCCCAGGACCACCACATGGGTCCCGGCGATGGCCTGTGCCCGCAATGGCCCGGAACTGCTCTGCACCCTCATGCCCACGCCTCCCAGGGCCGTCTTCTGGAGCGAGCTCGATCTCCAGCTTCACCCCGTGCCGGGTCGAGCGCACTCCGGCGCGGGGCGCCGCCCCGTTGCCCAGTGCCAGCGCCGGCCGGCCCCCGGGAGGCCGGCCGCGGCGAGTACCGCGGCGGCGAGGTGCGCAGGGCGCCGGGGCTTGCGGGCCGGCCGCCCCGTCATGACGATCCCGGTGAGTACGGCCATCCACCCGGGCATCCCGCTCCCGTTCCTGCGGCTCGCCACGGCCATCACCAGCATCAGCGCCCGGCACGAACGCAGGCACGCGCCCCCTGGCGCAGCCCGAAGCGGCCGGCCCCCGCCACCGCGCGCCGGCCGGCCGACGGCAGCGGGGAGGAACGGCGACAGTCGCGGAGGACGCGCCGCTTGTGGACGGTCAGCCGCCAGGCGCCGCGAGGGTGAGCGCGCAGTCGAGTACGGCGTCGTCCGGCAGCCGCGCCCACAGCGGTTCCGACCCCAGGAGCAGTGCGCCGTACCCGATCCAGACCGCCGGAGCGCCCCGTCGGCCGGACCGCCCAGGTCCACGACCGCGGCGCGGACGATCCGCTCGAAGTACCAGAGGTACATGCGGCGCCAGGGTTCGGGATGAACCCTGCCCAAACGGCATCCCGTGATCGACCCGGCACGCGGGCAGCAGGCCACGTCGGGGAATCACCCCGCCGCGACACGGGCTAGGGTGCGCTGATGAACTCGCAGTCCCTGTACTTCCATCCCGACTACCTCGACGCCGTGCGGGCCGGCCGGAAGACGACCACCGTCCGCTTCCGTGACCCGGTGGAGGTGGGCCCCGTCAGCCTGGTGTTCGAGCTGGACGAGGAGGTGGCCCTGCCGGGTGTGGTCACGCAGCTCACCGAGAAGACGGTCGCCCAGCTGAGCGAGGTGGACGCCCGGGCGGACGGCTTTCGTGACCTGACCGAGCTCCACGGCAGACTCCGGCACCACTACCCCGACATCGGGCCGGCCGACCACATCACCGTCGTGCACTTCCGGCCGGTGCAATGAGCGGGTGGGCTCGCCCGGCCACGCCGCGAGGCTCCCTCGCCGCGGCCGTGGATCCGGGGGACGTGCGGCGCCACGCGTCCCCCGGACGTCACCGGCCTACCGGTCCTGGGAGAGCCGGACCAGCTCGGCGAAGGAGCCGTCCAGTCGCACCAGCTCCTCGTAACCGCCCTGCTCCGTGATCCGTCCCGCGTCGAGGACGATGATCCGGTCGGCGAGGCGGCAGTTCTCCATCCGGTGAGTGACGATCACCGTGATCCGGTCGTCCTTCATGTCCCGCAGCCCGGAGAACACCATGTGCTCACCGCGCGGGTCCATGGCCGACGTCGGCTCGTCCAAGACCAGCAGCCCCGGCTTCCGGTGGAACGCCCGCCCGCACGCCAGGCGCTGCCACTGGCCGCCGGAAGGCTCGTGCCCGCCCCAGATCGAGCGGGCCAGCAGGGTGTCCAGGCCGTCCGGGAACTCCTGGACGGCCGCCCGCATGCCGACCGCGTCCAGGGCGTCCCAGACGGCCTCCTCGCCACGCGGGTCGGGCTGGCCGAGAGTGATGTTCTCCCGGGCGGAGAAGGGCCAGTACCCGTACGACTGGGTGACGAGGCCGACGTGCCGCCATGCGGAGCGCTGGTCGGCGTCGGAGGTCGGGACCCCGTCCCAGGAGACGATGCCGGACGTCGGGGCGGTCAGCGAGGTCAGCAGCCGGATCAGGGTGGACTTGCCCGCGCCGTTCTCCCCGACGACGGCGATGACCTCGCCGCGGGACAGGGTCAGGGAGACCGGTCCGAGCGACGGGGTGTCCTTGCCGGGATAGGTGTACGTGGCCTCCTCCAGGCGGATCTTCTCCGCCTCCATGACCTGCGGGCCGCGCGGACCCGACTTCTCGGCGGCCTCGGCGACGAAGGTGGTGTAGTCGCCGAGGTAGAGGGCGTGCTGGAACATGGCCGCCCCGTAGACGACGAGCTGCGAGAGGGCGGCGGTGGAGGTCCGCATGGCGACGATCGCCGTGCCGGCGGCGGCGATCGCCATGTACCCGCCGACGACCAGCACGCCGAGGGCCCCGTAGGTCGCCACGACGAAGATCCCCGAGGCGGCGGCGGCGATCAGATAGACCGTGAGGTAGCGGGGCGCGGAGCTGACCATCCGCGCGTCGATGCGCTCGCAGACCGCCGCGTACCAGTGATGGGCGTACGGACGCATGCTGTTGCCGCGCAGCTCGTCGGCCAGCTTCGGGGTGGTCAGGTGCCAGCGCATCATGTGCTTGATGTTGCGGGAGGCGATCGTCTGGTTGTGGAGGCGGTAGTCCAGGCGGGCGGCGTAGACCGAGCCGAGGCCGCGCGGGACCACCGACAGCAGGAGCAGCGGCAGCAGCACGGGGTGGACCACGGCGAGGACGGACGCCACGGCGACCATGTCGATCAGGCCGCCGGTGAAGCCGAGGGCGTCCTGCAGCAGCATGGCGGAGCGGGCGGATCCGGTCTCGGCGGCCTCGGAGCGCTCGGTGAAGTCGGGAGCGTCGTACGCGGCGAGTTCGACGTCCATGTGGGCGTCGACCATGGCGAGATCGGCGAGGGTGGCCATGCCGGGATTCAGGCGGCGGGCCGCGCTGCCCGAGGTGATGGAGGCCAGCGCGCCGAGCGCCGTCATGGCGGCCGCGACGACCAGCGGCCAGGCCGCCGCCGCGATCCGTTCCCCGATGCCGTCTCCGGTCAGGAGCGGGACCATCGCCCGCGAGATCGCCGCGAGCGCCGCCGCCGTGCAGATCCCGCCGAGGATCTGGGCGGTGACCAGGACGTGGAACGCGGTGCGGTTGACGGCGAGCGCGAGCCGCGCGGTCTGCCGGAGGGCGGAGGGAACGCGGCGGGCCATCTGCCCGAGCGACAGCGCCTCCATCGTCTCGTTGTGCTGGCCCCAGGTGTACTTGAACTCCGGTGGGGCGGGTGGTGCGGCGGTCTTGCGGTCCTCGGTCTGCTGCTCGGCCATGCTGCCTCTCCTTCAACTGGGTTGTCTTGGAGGCCGGTTCGCCGCTCACAGCGCATGCCGGAGAAGCCCGTCCCCGCGCTGTGCGGAGGGGCGGCTGCGTGATCGCGGGAACTGGAGGCAGTGAGTACAGCGCAGGCCGAAGGCCGGAGCAGCGGGATCTGGCCGACCTCGCGGCGACGGCTCCCCAGCCGTGGCCGCTGATCGTGTTCGGGCACCGCCGGGCTTCCGGGCGGAGACGGACGGGAGGTTGGCCGGAACCCGCCGGTACGGGGGTCAGCTCGCCGGAAACCGCTTGCGGGCCCGCGGCGGGGCCCCGGCGGGTCGGACGAGGACCTCGCCCGGCGGCCTAGGCCTGGGGCACGGCGTGGTCGAGGGCGCCCAGGGCGTTGATGGCAGTGGGCCAGGGGAAGTGGGCCGGGGCGTCGGGGTCGGCGGGGTCGGGGGTGTATCCGGTCTCACCGTGGAGGAGTTCGACTCCGGCGTTGCGCAGGGTGTTCAGGGAGATTTCGAACTGGGGGTGGGCCGCGAGGGCGGTGTTGGTGCAGGGCATCGCGATGACCGGCGTGCGCTTGCCGGTCGCCTCGGCGGCGAGGCCGACGACGAGGTTGTCGGTCAGGCCCAGGGCCCACGCGTTGATGGTGTTGAAGGTGGCGGGTGCGAAGAGGAGGGCGTCGGCCGCGGGCCATACGTCTGGCTGGCCGGGGAGTTTGTACTGCCAGCGGACGGGGTGGCCGGTGAGCGCGGCGAGTCCGTCGAGGCTTCCGGAGAGCCAGTGCGCTGCGGTGGGGGTGAGGCCGAGGCATACGTCCCAGCCGCGTGCCTGGGCGTCCTCGATGACCCGGGCGACGTCGAAGACGGGCGGGGCGGCGGAGCAGAGCAGGTGAAGGGTCTTCGTGGTCATGCCGCAATATGATCACATGGTTTGAGCGGGATCACGCCTGCCTGAGCAGGGCCGGTTCCACCGGCACCGGACTCACGGCGCCGGAGCGGATGTTCCGCGACGGTCAGCCCGGTCCATGGCTGCGTGGCAGGGCCGAACTGGCGACACCCATGGATGCTCCGCACAGGGAGGGCAAGGCGGGCGGGCCCCCGCCGCTGCGCGTGCGCGGCCCGCCCGGATGGGGGAAGCTGGGTTTAGCCGCACCGCCGACAGCGGGACAGAAGGGCGAGGAGGGCCTCGTGGATACCTCAGAAGACGGCCGGCTCATTCGTGCACCCCGGTCCTGGTTCCGGTCCAGGGTGCGGACCGCCACCGTTCTGTGTGCGGCGGCGGCTCTCGCCGCGGCCGCCGTCCCGGCCTCCGCGCAGAGCCCCCGGGCGGTAGCGGCTCCGGCCGAGCCCCTCGTGGTCGTCGACTGCTTCTCGCAGTCCCAGGTACGCCCCGAGGAGTACTTGCTGGCCTGCGGGGACGGCAACAACCGCCTCGTCGGACTGACCTGGGACACCTGGGGGCCGAAGACCGCGACGGCCACGGGCACCGACATGGTGAACGACTGTGTCCCCTACTGCGCTGCGGGCCGCTTCCGGTCCTACCCGGTGACGGTGACCCTGAGCGCTCCGGAACCCTGGCCGGGCCACCCGGACGTCGAGCGCTTCACCACGATCCGGCTCCTCTACACGGACACCGCACCGTCCCCGGTCCCGAAGGACGTCACGTACAAGCTCGTGTACTGACGGGACGACGTGGGTGACACGGCCGGCCGCCCTTCATTACAGTCGCATCGGAAAGCGACGAAGGATGGGACATGGCGCTGGTCAAAAAGGGATCGCGGCTCATCACCGTGGACGGCAGCACCTACCGGTGGCGACTTCGTGGACGGCCGACCTACGTCCAGGCTCTCGTCATGTCACCCCTTGCCTACGCGGTCGAGCACGCCGAGGCTCCTGGCACCACACTGGTGGTCACCACCGACCGGCCGCACCCGGGCAACTGGCTCGGAACACCGGGAAGCCCCGTTCCGCCCGCCCAGGTGGCCGACAGCATCCGCACCGCTCTCACCACCGGCTGGCGGCCCCAGAGCCCCGGCTCACCGTTCCACCTCGACCGGTCCGCGGGCTTCCGCCCGTCCCGCTGACGGCCCGGGCACGGAAGCCCGGGCCCGTAGCGGTCTCGGAGCCACGGCGAGCGGCTCCGGGTCTGTCGCCAGACGGGCGTGGAGCTCGACGTCGTAGCGGATGCCGTCGTACGCGAGCTTCTGCCGTTGCTGTCCTTCCACGGCGAAGCCCGCGGCGTGAGCGACTCTGCACGAGCCGGGGTTGTTCACCCGGTGCCCCAGTTCCAGCCGGAACAGTTCGGCCTCGTCGAACGCCCAGCGAGCGAGAGCCTGGCAGGCCTGAGAGGCTACGCCCCGCCCCCGGGCCGCAGCCGTGGTCCAGTAGGAGACCCAGCCGACGGAGTGCCGCCGGTTCACCGCGCCGACCGACACCTGCCCGAGCACCGTGTCGGCGCCGTCGACGACGGAGAAGGCGAAGGCGGAGCCCGCCTCCCACTCGGCGGTGCGCTCCGCGATCCACCTCTCCGCGTCTTCCGGTGAACCGATGGGCCGGCTGGTCTGCTCGCGCATCAGGGGATCCGCGAACGCGGCCGTCACCGATGCCGCGTCGCGCACGGCCCATCTCCGCAGCACCAAACCCGGGGCAACTTCTACACGTTCGCGCACGCCACGAGTCTTCCTCCCCGCCGGCCCCCTTGTCATCCCGTTTCGCGGTACGTACTCACGGCCGTCCCCGTCGCGGAGGGGAGCCGGCGGCGATGGCGGCGACCCATTCCGGATCGCGGGCACCGTAGACATTGAGCTGCACTCCGTGCCGCACGTGGGGACGCCAGGTCCTGTGCATCGCGGCCGCGTAGTCGGCCGGGATGCTGGTCAGCCACACGTCTTCCACCTGCGGGACGTGGCGCGGCAGCAGACAGTCCGAAGCGTCCATCCCGAACAGCTCGAAGATCGCGAGCCCCTGCAGCCGCGGCAACCGGTTCAGGGCTGCCGCCGAAGTGAGCGTGCCCAGCTCCCCCGACAGCGACAACCGGGTCAGATCCGGGAAGGCGGCGACGAGGCGGGCGCAGTCGAGCCGGGTGATCCCGCGGACGGTGAGGTGTTCGACCCCCACCTGCACGACGCCGCGGGTGTGTTCGGCGGCAAGTTCCTCGGCTGTGCACGCCAGCGCATACGGGGGTTTCCAGTCCTCGCGGTTGCCGCTGTCCCAGCGCCGCTGCCGGACCAGTTGTTCGCCCCGCCCCCATATCGAGCTGTAGGCGGAGGAGGGTTCGGTCACCAGCGGGAGCAGGGAGCCGATCACCGTGAAGCTTCTCGGAAGCACCCACCCGTGGTTGCAGTGCGAGAGCTTGTTGCCGCCCCAGGGGTGCGTGAGCCGGAGCGGCTGCACGTCGCCCAGGTCGGCCACGGCCGCAGGCTCGGGCCCGGACCAGTCCAGTTCGAGAACCGCAACGCGCTTCGCCACGGCGTCGATGCCGGTGACCTGCGAAGCGGTCCAGGCGCCGAGCGCCGCGGAGTACACCGCGACGACGTCGCCGACGGCTACCGGCCTCGGTGGTTGGTCTCGTCCCATCTCCGAATGTTAGTGCTGTGACCCGGTGAGAGATCGAGCCGTCCGGCGGGGCCGATGGACGTACGCGTATGCAGGTGAGCTCTTCGGCTATGTCGCGTCTCGTGTCATTGGATTTGACTGTGGTCATGACGAAGACGACGAAGAACGAGAACGAGAACGATACGCAGACCACCGACCGGAACACCGGCGCGAACGAGCACCAGGCCGACGCCGACGCCGGCGGTGTCACCCTGGTGATCGGGGGTACCGGCAAGACCGGCCGGAAGGTTGCCGAGAGGCTCACGGCTCAGGGCCGCCCCGTCAGGGTCGGATCCCGCCGTGGCGAGCCGGCTTTCGACTGGAACGATCCCGCGACCTGGCTTCCGGCGCTCGAAGACGTGGACCGGGTGTACGTGACGTACTACCCCGATCTCGCCTTCCCGGGGGCCTCCGTGCAGGTGACGGCCTTCGCGGAGGTGGCGGTGGCGGCCGGGGCCCGGCGCCTGGTGCTGCTGTCCGGGCGTGGTGAGGAGGCGGCGCGGACCAGTGAGGAAGGGTTGAAGGCCTCCGGCGCGGACTGGACGATCGTCCGGTCGAGTTGGTTCAACCAGAACTTCGACCAGAGCTTCTTCCTCGACTCCGTCCGGACGGGCGAGATCGTGCTGCCGACGGCGGACGCGGTCGAGGCGTTCGTCGACACCGGAGACATCGCCGATGTGGTGGTGGCCGCGCTGACCGACGACCGGCACATCGGGAAGACGTACGAGCTGTCGGGGCCCCGTCTGATGGGTTTCGAGGACGTGGCCGCCGAGCTCTCGAAGGTGACCGGCCGTGAGATCGCCTATGCGCCGATCCCGATGGAGGACTATCGTGCGGTGCTGCGTGAGAACGGGCTGCCGGAGGAGTTCGCCGAGCTGTTCACCCTGATCCTGGACGGGCGCAACGCGCACCTCGTGAACGGGGTCGAGGAGGTGCTGGGGCGGCCGGCCCGGGATTTCTCGGACTTCGCCCGGGAGGCGGCGGCCACCGGTGTCTGGGACGTCGAGGCCCTCTGATGCGGACCGGCCACGCCCGCGCCCGGGTTCGTGACGGGGTGTTGTTCCGTCGTGGGGAGGATGTGCGTATGGACATGCTGGCCGGTCTCCTTGCGGGCCCGCAGGCCCGGGGCGCGTTCCTGCTGAAGTCGGTGCTCGACCCTCCGTGGTCGGTGCGGATCGAGGACCGTGCCCCGCTGTCGGTGGTGACCATGGTGCAGGGCTCTGCCTGGCTGCTGCCGGACGACGAGGGCGCCGAGCCGGTACGGATCGGCCCCGGGGACGTGGCCGTCGTACGGGGGCCCGCGCCCTACACGGTCGCGGACCTGCCGGACACCCCCGTCCAGATCACGGTGGGGCCCGACCAGAGGTGCAGTACGCGGGAGGGCGAGGACGTCTCGGATTCGATGGCGCTCGGTGTGCGGACCTGGGGCGTCGCCCGCCCCGGCCCAGGGGCGGCGGTGATGCTGAGTGGCACCTACCAGGCGCCTGGCGAGGTCGGCGGCCGGCTGCTGAGCGCGCTGCCCACGATCCTGGTGAGGCCGGCCGGGACCGCCGATTCCACCCTGATCGCACTTCTCGCCTCGGAGATCTCCAGCGAGGAGCCGGGCCAGGAGGTGGTCCTGGACCGGCTGTTGGACCTGCTGCTGATCGGGGTGTTGCGGGCGTGGCTCGCGGCACCCGGGTCCGGCGCCCCGGGCTGGTTCCGGGCGCAGGGCGATCCGGTGGTCGGGCCGGCGCTGCGGCTGCTGCACGAGAGCCCGGCGTACGGGTGGACCGTGGAGGAGCTGGCCCTGAAGGTGGGCGTTTCCAGGGCGTCGCTGGCACGCCGGTTCACGGAGGTCGTCGGCGAGCCGCCGGTCGGCTATCTGACGGGCTGGCGCCTGACGCTGGCGGCCGATCTCCTGCGCGAACCGGATGCCACGGTCGAGATGGTGGCCCGCAAGGTCGGCTACAGCAGTGCCTTCGCCCTGTCCGCCGCCTTCAAGCGGGTTCGCGGGGTCAGCCCACGGGAGTTCCGCTCGGGGAAGACGGTGCCGGGTACGGCGATGGCGCAGGGTCCGCGCGGCACGGTCGTGCTCGGCCAGGCCGTTTCCTGAGGCGAGCCTGCGAAGACCGAGCCCCCGAGGACCGAGGACCGAGCCCCGAAGAGCCGGATTGCCGGACGGCCCTCAGGTCCGGTCCGGGATGAGGGAGAGCCTGGCCACGCGTTCGTCACCGCTGAGTTCGCCGGTGGGTCGGAAGCCGAGGCCGAGGTAGAAGGGCTCGGGGCTGTTCGTGCCGGTGTCCCAGGTGACGTACACGTGGTGGATGCCGCGGGCGCGCATGTCTTTGGTGACCGCCTGGACGGCGAAGCGGCCGTAGCCCTTGCCCTGGTGGCGGGCGTCGATGTTGAGGCGCCAGATGCCGCTGCGCCGGTCGTCCGGGTCGGCGGCCGGGTCCCAGACGATGTCGTGGAAGGCCATGACGAAGCCGACGGTTTCGTCGCCGTCGACGATGGCCCGGGGCCAGGCCGTCGCGGTGTGCACGTACGCCTCGGCGAGTGACTTCACCACGGGGGAGACCAGATGGGCCTGGTCGGGACGGACCCGTATCGCGCAGACCGCGTCGAAGTTGTCGGCGGTGACGGGCTCCAGGCGCAGCGGGCCCGGTGCGGGGACGTTCAGGGCTGGCATGGCCCCAGCGTATCCCCCGCTCCGACGCTCTGCGGGAGCGGCAGCAGTGGCTAAAGATTCACCCAAGGGGTCACCGAAACCCGGCGGAATTTCGAACAGGCGATGTCACGATCGGGCGTTCGTGTTCAGAACGCGCCGCACCGCACTGCATCGCACCGTGCTGTACTGACTGTTGGAAGAGGACGAGAGTCGAATGACCATCAATCCGACGCCGCACGTTCCGACCCCGCCACCGGCCTCGCCGGCGACACCGGGCCGGCCGCAGAGCACCCGGCTCGCCACCACGCTGATCACGCTGTCCACCGTGCTGGTGGGTCTGATGGCCGGGCTGTTCTTCGCTTTCGACGTCTCGGTGATGCCGGGGCTGGCGGCCGGTGACGAGCAGACGTACGTCACCGCGATGCGTGCCTTCAACAAGGCCATCGACGGCAATCCGCTCTTCGGTTCGGTGTTCCTGCTGGCCCTGGTGGCGGCCGTCGCCTCGGCGGTCGTGGAGTACCGCGGCGGCCGCCGCGCCACCGCCCTGTGGGTGGGGGCGGCCGCGGTCGCGTACCTCCTCGTCCTCGGGATCACCTTCGGCGTGAACATCCCGCTCAACAACGAGCTCGCCGACGCGGGCGCGGTCGAGCAGATGACGGACTTCTCGATCGTCGAGCGGTTCAAGTCCACCTGGGTCACCACGAACATCGTCCGCACCCTGCTCTGCACCGCGGCCCTCACCGCCCTCGCCCGCGCGGCGCTGCTCCACGGCCGCGCCACGCGCTGATCGCACCGGGCGCATCCGCGGGGAATCCCTTCACCGGGGAGGGGATTCCCCGGTCAGCCGGCGTGGGAGGCGATGATCCGCGCGCACTCCAGGGATTCGGTGTGCGCGGTGTTCACCTCGAGGTCGTAGGCCACTCCCCGGTGCACGGCGTCCGCCTGCGCCGCGGCCATTCCCCTGACCCGGTCCCCTCGCGCGATCTCACGGCCCGCGGCCACCGCACTGTCGCACCGCACCCCGACCCACAGGACCGGCACGTCGCCCAGCGCCTTCCGCCACCGCTGCTGGGACGCCGCACCACCGAGGAACACGTCGTCGACGACGATCCGCGCGCCCGCACGGGCCATCGCCACGATCCCCTCCGTCCAGGCCGCCTCCAGCGCCCGGAACGTCGCCCCGACGCTCACCGTGCCGTCCGCCGTGATCTCGATCCCCTCCTGCGCCGCCTGCATCGCGGCGGGCAGGGCGTCGACGAACGCATCACACCCGAACGACAGCCACGGGTCCGGCAGCGCGGCCTGCAGACACCGTACGATCCCGGACTTCCCCGAGCTGGAACCACCGTTGAGAATGATCATCTGAGTCACCGCGCCACAGTAGGCCGCTTCCCCTCCGGCACGGAACAGGTTTCGGCGGACACCGATCAGCCCCGCGAAAACCGGGTGCGGCCACCCGCACGGCCTTGGGATCATGTTCGAATGGTCCACCGACTCGACCCCCTGGTCCTCCGGCACACCCACCGCATCCCCCGCTCCACGGGACCCGTCGGGGAAGGCGCCGTCGCGGCGCAGCAGTTCGACGCCGCGCTGATGTCCGTGGGCTTCAAGCTCTCGGCACAGCTGCTCGCGCACCTGTCGGGACTGTCCGAGGGGGCGGTCGTCGACACCGCCGTACGGACGCTGGGCACCGTCCGCGAGATGGTCGGCGACCACGTACAGCACAACGCGTACTTCATCGACTTCCCGGCCAACGTGCCGGACACCTTCGACTTCTGGATGCAGTGCATAGCCGAGGCGCTCGCCGACGACGACGCGCGCGCGAGCACGCTGGAGCAGCTGAGCACCGGCGTCGTGAACCTCCTCACGCTCCCCTCGTACGGGAACTACCGGCACACGTACGCCGAGATGCTGACCCACCACGACGAGCTGATCGCCGTGGCGGGCGACCGTATGACGGTCCTGCACCTCGGCGCCGCCCCGGACGACGAACTCACCGCCCTCTACCTGGCCTTGGCGGGCAGCACCACACCCCTGGGCGAGGACGGCCTGCGGGACCTGCGTGAACTCGCCGGCCACTGCGCGGACGGACCGCAGCCCGAGGAGATCCCCGTACGGGAGAACCGGGCCGTGGTCAACGAGGCCCGGCTGAAGGCCGGCGCGAGCCTGCTGCTGGACACGGTCACAGACGTGCTCCGCCTCGCCTGCGCGCTCTCCGGCGGTGATGTCGGCCTGCAGGAGCCGACGCGGCTGCGCGGGATCTCCCGTGCGGCGCGCCGGGCGCTGCTCGCGGGCCTCGACGCGCTCGTCGGCGCGGCGCCCGCCAAGCTCGCCGACGTGCACGCACACCGCGAGATGTGGAAGCGGCTCGGCGAGCGGCTGCACCCGCACGAGTACCCGCAGTGGCCGCACGCGGCCGACGTGTTCGCCGTCGCCCGTGGCGAGAAGGCGGCGCGCTCCCTCGAAAGCCGGGTGGAGGAACTCCACGCCCGGCTTGACCCCACCGGCGCGGCCGAGCTGCTGAAGGCCGCGCCCGGCAAGCTGCTGCGCTCCCTGGACCGGCTGCTGCGCTCCGCCCACACCCAGGACGAGCGCGACGCGGTCGCGGCCGCCGCCGAGCAGGCCGTCCCCGACGTCTCCGGCCGGGTCCTCATGTCGGTGCGCGAGCACCTGCACAACCGTGCGGAGGAGACCGGCGAGCAGCGGGTGTTCGTCAACCGTTCCGGCCGGGCCTGGGTCACCGAGGACACACGCCCGCCGGTGTTCGCGCCCGAGCGCAAGCGGATGATCGCCGCGATCGACGCGGAGCTGCGCCGCCGGGTGCCCGCCGCGGACCACCTGCTGATCGACCCGGACGTCCTGGACGTGGCGCTGCCGCTCAGCGGCAAGGCGACCGCGTCCGGGTTCGGCGTGCTGCCGCGCGGCTCGGTGTCCCGGGTCGACGGCGATCTGCTGCGCTTCTTCGTGTACTGGAAGCAGACCGCGCGCAGCACCGACTACGACCTGTCGACGGCACTGCTCGACACCGACTACTCGACCGTCTCGGGGCTGTCGTACACCAACCTGACCGAGATCGGGGGCAAGCATTCCGGCGACATCACGAACGCGCCCCACGGGGCCTCGGAGTTCATCGACCTACGCCTGGACGTGGTGCGCGCCACGTGCATCGTCCCGCAGGTCCACATCTACTCCGGGGAAGGCTTCGAAGAGGTAGAGGAGTCGTTCTTCGGGTTCATGCTGCGCGAGGCCGAGCAGAAGGGACGACCCTTCGAGCCGCGTACGGTGCGCATGAAGTCGGATCTGCGCGGTCCGGGTCGGGTCGCGCTGCCGCTGGTGTTCCTGCGCGGGTCCGACGGCCGGTGGCGCGCCAAGTGGCTGCACCTGTGCCTGACGGGGCCCCTGTCGTACAACCGGGTCGAGGACCACCGGGTGACGGTCGCGACGCTGATGCGCGCCGTCGTCGAGCGCGAGCAGCTCACCGTCCGCTACCTCATCGAGCTGATGACCGGCAGCGCGACGACCGTCACCGTGTGGGACGGGAAGACCGTTCCGGCGGGTCCCGTCACCTACGTCGGCCTGGAGCGGCCCGAGAAGCTGCACCCGGGGTCGCGGATCGTCACCCCCGAAAACCTGCGTGACCTGATCCCCGCCTGAGTGTTAACGTGGCCGTGGCGAGGCCATGAAGGGGCTTCCTTCTCAACACTCCAAGATAGCCTCTTCGCTTTCCTCGCCACCGACTTGAGACCTCCGGCCGTCTCCGCATCACGCGGGACGGCCGGAGGTCTTTCCGTGTCGGACGCCGGACCGCCGGACCGCCGGCCCAGGACGGCTCGGTTCAGGCCCACTCGGCTCGGCTGGGCTCGGCTCAGCTCAGCTCAGGAAGTCGGCGACCAGCTCGGCGAAGGCCTCCGGGGTGAGGACCTCGACACCGAGCTCGGCGGCCTTGACCGCCTTCGAGCTGGGCTTGCCGCTCGCGGAGGGGGCGGAGACCAGGATGGTGGTCTTGGCGCTGACGCTGCCGCCCGCACGCCCGCCCGCCTTCTCGATCAGTGCGTTCATCGCGTCCCGCCCCTGGCCTTCGAGCGCTCCGGTCATCTTCCCGGTCACCACGACGACCTTCCCGGCCAGCGGCCCGGACTCCTGTGCAGCCGATGCTTCCTGCGGCTCGCTCATGTTGACGCCCGCCGCGGCGAGCTTGTCGATGACCGGGGCCAGGGCGGCGATCTGCTCGACGATCACCGGGGCCTTCTCCGGGCCGATGCCGTCCACGGCCTGCATGGCCAGGGCATCTGCTTCGCGGACGGCGTCCATCGTGCCGAAGTGCCGGGCTATGCGGCGCGAGATGCTGCGCCCGGTGCCCAGAACGCCCAGCGCGCAGACGACACGGCTCAGCGGCCGGGCCTTCGCCGCCGCGATCTGCTCGGCGAGTTTCGAGGCCCGCTTGGCGCTGCCGGAAGCGGTGGTGAGCTGCTCCAGGGACAGGGTGAACAGGTCGGCGACGTCCGTGACGTCACCGGCGTCGACCAAGGCCTTGACGTACGTCCTGCCCAGCCCGTCGATGTCGAGCATCTCGCGCCCGGCGGCGTACTCGATGAGAGCCGGGAGGGCGCAGGCCGCGCCCTGCGCGCAGCGCCAGCGCTCCTGCGTCTTGTTGATCTCCCCGCCGCAGTTGGGGCACGCCTCGGGCAGGGGCACCTCCGTCGCTCCGGCCGGGCGCAGCGGCACCACGGCGGCCTGGACCCGCGGGATGATGTCGCCCGCCTTGTAGACCGTCACGGTGTCGCCCAGGTGGAGATCGCGGCGCCGGATGTCGGCCGGGTTGTGGAGGGTGGCCCGGGTGACCGTGGACCCGTCGATCAGGACCGGGGCGAGTACGGCCGTCGGGGCGAGCACCCCGGTCCGGCCGACCTCCCACACCACGTCCTCCAGCACGGTCTGCCGCTCCACGGCCGGGAGCTTGAAGGCGACGGCGAAGTAGGGGAACCGGCTGCCCAGTCCCGCCGCTTCCTGCTCGGCCGCCTCGTTGAGCTTGATCACGACACCGTCGATCCCGAACGGCAGTCCCGCGCGCAGGGCGGCGATCTCGTCCACCCGCTGCTGGGCCTCGGTGAGGGTGGCGGCCACGTGCAGTCCGACCGGGGTGTCCGCGGTCGTCCGGACTCCGGCCGAAGCGACCGCGGCCAGGGTCTCGGCGTGTGCGGCTCCGGCGGGCAGGAACGATTCCCCGTCCCGTTCGACCGCGCCGTACGCCCAGAACGTCATCATCAGCCGGTACGGGCGGTCCTTGGCCCGCAGCGTGCCGGCCGTGCCGTTGCGGGGGTTGGCGAAGACCTGCGCGCCGTGCGCGGTGCGGACCGCGTTCGCCGCCTCGAACTGCTCCTGGGTGAACAGCACCTCTCCGCGCACCTCGAAGGTGGCCGGCACCGGCAGCCGCTCGGGCAGGCCCTCGATCTGCCCGATGACATGGCTGATGTCCTCACCGGTGCTGCCGTCGCCCCGCGTGATGATCTGCACCAGCCGCCCGGCCCGGTACCGGGCGGCGACGGCCGCGCCGTCCAGCTTCGGCTCGACGGTGAACCCGCCGGCCGGTGCCTTGCCCAGCCGCCGCTGCAGGGACTCGCCCCACGACAGCAGGCCGTCGGGGTTGAAGACGTTGTCGAGGCTGAGCAGCCGGGTGGTGTGCGCGACATCGCCGGCCGGGGCGGCGCCGTCGCCGACCTGCCCGGTGGGGGAGTCGGCGGCGGCCTCGTCGGGGTGCTCCGTCTCCCAGGCCAGCACGGCGAGCCGGAGCTGGTCGTAGGTGGCATCGTCCATCGGGCTGTCGCCGTCGGCGTAGTACGCCCCCGATGCGTCGCGCAGGCGCCCGAGCGCAGCCTCGTACGCGGAGCGGCTGGACATGCTGGACAGCGCCTGATCGGCGGAAAGGTTCATCATGGGAGTGATCCTCTCGCGCGCCACTGACAATCGCCCCGGCCCGCGCACCGCAGGCCCTCTCGGCGGACGGCGGGCCGTCACGGCCCGCACGCCCGCCGGGTGTTCATCCTCGTGCTGCGGGCTCGGCCGTTCGGGCCGCGGCGCTTCCCGCCGTCCGCTCCGCCTCTCCCGCCTCTCCCGCCTCCTGCGTCCCGTCAGGCAGGTCCGCCGGGCCTTCGAGGGCGGTCGGGCGCTCCGCCCAGAACGCCCCGGAGGCCGCGCGCCGCGCGAGCATCACCAGCAGCCCTGCGAGGCTCAGGCCGAGGGCGATGACCAGCGGCGGGCCGAGGCCGAACCAGGACGTCCCGCCGGAGGAGTTGGACGGGTCCGCCATGTCGACGACCGCCTCGGCGAGCAGCCAGATCAGCACCCCCGCGCCGACGAGGGGGCCGGCCCCGATGAACAGGAACTCGCGCACCCCCGCGGTCAGCAGGCGCCGGTGGCAGACCGCGCAGGCGATGCCGGTGAGGGCGTAGTAGAAGGCGATCGGCAGCGAGAGGGCCGTCAGTGAGTCGGCGAGCGCGTTCTCGCTGACCTGGTGGATGAACAGGTACCAGGCCGTGGCCGTGCCGGCGACCCACCAGGTGCTGACGGCGGGGGTGCGGTACCGGCTGTGGATCAGGCCGAACCTGCGGGGGAGGGCGTGCCTGCGCGCCATGGACAGCGCGGTACGGGAGGCCGGGATGATCGTCGTCTGGGTCGAGGCGAGCGCCGAGGTGGCGACGGCGAGAAGGACGATCCAGTCCCAGCCGCCGAGGGCCTCGCGGGCCAGGGAGGCGAAGACGGCTTCCTCGTCGTCGGCGTGCGCGGTGAGATAGCCGGTGCGGGCGTACGCGACCACCGCGAAGGCCACGGAGACATAGGTGGCCAGGAGGACCACGGTCGACCAGACGCCGGCCCGGCCCGGAGCGGAGGAGGGGTCCTTCGTCTCCTCGGTGAGGTTGACGGCCGACTCCCAGCCCCAGTAGACGAAGACGCCGAGGAGCAGTCCGCCGGTCAGCGCCGTGCTCCCGGCTCCGAACGGGTCGAGCCAGCCGGCGGACGGGCGCAGCGCGTCGAGGGAGCCGGTTCCGGCGTAGACCCGGTACAGGGCGACGGCCGCGAAGACGAACAGGCAGACGGTCTGCAGCAGCACGAGGAAGGCCGGGTCAGCCGCGCCCCGCCGCGCCCCCGCCCCCGGCGCCCGCCGCGTCCGCGAGCTGCCTCTCGGCGGTGTCCAGCAGCATCTCCAGCGCGACCGGGTACGCGCTGTGGGGCATCCGGGCGGCCAGCAGCCCCGCGGTGGCCGCGATGTTCGGGTAGGCGTCGGCCGGCAGCCGGGCGTACGTCGACTCCCACCGCTCCTCGTCCGACTCGCGCGCCTTCTCCGTCAGCGCGAGGGGCCCCGCGTCGAGCGCCGCGAAGGCCAGGGCCTGGTCGATGTAGGCGTGGTAGATCCGTACGGCGTCCTCGTCCGCGAAGCCCGCGCCGCGAAGGCTGCCGAGGATCGCCTCGTCGGCCGCGATCTCGCGCGGCCGGCCGCTCACCCGGCTCGCGGTCAGCAGCGCCGCCTGCGGGTGGGCGAGGTAGGCGCCGTGGATGCGCAGCCCCAGTGAGCGCAGGTCGTCGCGCCACCGCCCGGTGGGGACCCAGCCGTCGAGTGCCCGGCCGATCAGCTCCTCGCCGATGGCCAGGGTCAGACCGTCCATGCCGTCGAAGTACCGGTACAGGGTGCTGGGGTCCGCCCCCAGAGCGGCGCCCAGCCGCCGGGCGGACAGGCCCGCGCTCCCGTGCTCGCGCACCATCCGCAAGGCCGTCTCGACGATCAGCCGCTCCGAGAGCACCGTTCCCTGCCGGGTCGGGCGCCGCCGCCTGCGGGCCTCCTCCGGGACCACGTCCTTCGCCATCGCCCACCTCCGTCCATCCTTATGCCAACACCATTGACCTTAACTCGGACGGAACGGTTCCATCAGCCCCCTGAGGCGCACGCCTCACCGAGAAAGGACCTCGCCATGCGTGTTCTGCTTGTGGGTGCCGGCGGTGTCGGGAGCGCGATCACCAAGATCGCCGCCCGCCGCGGCTTCTTCGACCACTTCGTCGTCGCCGACTACGACCTGGCCCGCGCCGAGGCCGCCGTCGCGGCCCTCGGCGGCGAGGAGCAGCGGTTCAGCGCCTGCCGCGTCGACGCCTCCGACGAGGCGGCGGTCAGCAGGCTGCTCACCGAGCACGGATGCGACGTCCTCATGAACGCCACCGACCCGCGCTTCGTGATGCCCCTGTTCAACGCCGCGCTCGCGGCGGGCAGCCACTACCTCGACATGGCCATGTCCCTCTCCCGCCCCCACCCCGACCACCCGCACAGCGAATGCGGGGTGAAGCTCGGCGACGAGCAGTTCGAACGGGCCGGGGAGTGGGAGAAGGCAGGCCGCCTCGCCCTCGTCGGCATGGGCGTCGAGCCCGGACTCTCGGACGTCTTCGCCCGCTACGCCGCCGACGAGCTCTTCGACGACATCGAGGAGATCGGCATCCGCGACGGAGCGAACCTGGCCGTCGAGGGCTACGACTTCGCCCCGTCCTTCAACATCTGGACGACGATCGAGGAGTGCCTGAACCCTCCCGTGGTCTACGAGCGCGAGCGCGGCTGGTTCACCACCGAGCCGTTCAGCGAGCCGGAGGTCTTCGACTTCCCCGAGGGCATCGGCCCCGTCGAGTGCGTCAACGTCGAACACGAGGAGGTCCTCCTCGTCCCGCGCTGGGTCGGCGCCCGCCGGGTCACCTTCAAGTACGGCCTCGGCGACGACTTCATCGGCAAGCTCAAGACCCTCCACGCCCTCGGCCTGGACTCCACCGCACGGGTCGCGGTCCGCGGTGAGGACGGCAGCGAGGTCAGGGTCTCGCCCCGCGACGTGGTCGCCGCCTGCCTGCCCGACCCGGCGGCGCTCGGGGACCGCATGACCGGAAAGACCTGTGCCGGCACCTGGGTCAAGGGCACCAAGGACGGCCTGCCCCGCGAGGTCTACCTCTACCACGTGGTCGACAACCAGTGGTCCATGCGCGAGTACGGCTCCCAGGCCGTTGTCTGGCAGACCGCCGTCAACCCGGTGGTGGCCCTCGAACTCCTGGCCACCGGCGTCTGGTCGCAGCCCGGCGTCCTCGGCCCCGAGGCCCTGCCGCCCCTCCCCTTCCTCGACCTGCTCACCGCGTACGGCTCCCCGTGGGGCATGCGGGAGCAGGGCGCGACCCCGGGCAACTGACCGTCCGGCGCACCGGAGGGGCAGCACCGAAGCCGGCGCGCCGCCCCTCCGGCGGCCGCCACGCCGCACCGAACCATGCGCCGCCAGCGGCACCCCTGCTGCATCCTGACCCCTGTCGGAGATCTTGAGCCGGGAGCGGAACATGTGGTCAGTGGTGTCGGCGAGTGAACTGCCCGTGGGGGAGCGCTTCGACTGGTTCTCCGACACGCTCTCGCGGGAGGTGGTGCCCACCGCGCTGAGCACCGAGCGGCCCGCCGAGTTCCAGGCCGAGGCCGCTGTGCTGGAGCTCGGTGAACTCCGGCTGGCCAGGCTGGAGTTCTCCCCACTCAGTTCGCGGCGCACCCCCGCGCTGATCCGGCGCGGTGACCCGGGGCAGTACCAGCTGGGACTGATGAGAGGGGGGCGTGCGTTCCTGGCCCAGCAGCGCAACGAGTGCAGTGTCGGCGCCGGGGACATCCTGCTCTGGGACACCTCCCGCACCTCCGACGTGCAGACCTCCGCCGATGACGGCCTGGTGCGCCTGGCCATGCTCCAACTGCCTCAGAACGCACTACCGTTGAACGTGGACCGGCTCGGGCCGATGCTCGCCCGCCGGATCCCGGGAGACCAGGGCGTGGCAGCGGTCCTGACCGCCTTCGTGGACGCACTCGAAGGCCACGGCGGCCAGTGCACCCCGGCGGAACTGCACCGGCTCGGTACGGTCGCGGTCGATCTCGTCGCCGCCTGTCTGGCCCAGCACCTGGACGCCGAGGCCGAGCTCCCCGCGGAAGTCCGTACGCAGGCGCTGCTGCAGCGCGTCTACGCCTTCATCGACCACAACCTCGCCGACCCGGCCCTGACCCCGTCGGCGATCGCCGCCCGCCATCACGTCTCCGTGCGCACCCTCCACCAGATCTTCCGGCGGCAGGACGAGACCGAGACCGTCCAGGCCCGGATCCGCCGGCGTCGCCTGGAGCGGTGCCACAGCGACCTCACCCGCCCCGAACTCATGGACCACCCCGTGAACGTGATCGCCGCGCGCTGGGGGTTCAGCGGCCCGGCGGTCTTCAGCCGGTCCTTCCGCGAGAGGTACGGTCTCACCCCGACGGAGTTCCGCGCGCTGAGCGCCAACGAGGGCCGCGCTGTGCGCACATCGTCGTGACACGTCCCTTCTTCCCCCCGCTGGAAGTAGCGGAAAACTCCAAGATCGACTCGCGATCCTTGTGCCCGGTGGGGCCACCGTCCGTGTCCCGTCCTGTCGCAGACTTACAGGACACGGTGCCCCGGCCGGCCGCCGCATCCCAGGCCCGATCGACCCAAGGACTGCACATCGTGAGCGAGCGCGTTCTCACCCCCCGCAACCGGGGCTTTCTCTTCCTCGACTCCCACCCGGCGGGCTGCGAGCGGCTGGTGGCAGACATGTGGCAGGCATGCCCCGACCCAGCCGACGTGCCGGAGGGGGCCGGGCCGGTGGCTCTGATCATCGGCTCCTCGGCCGGATACGGCCTGGCGGCCACCGTCGCCGGACTCAAGCGGGCCGGCATTCGCGGCGTCATGGTCTCCTTCGAGAAGGCCCCCACCGAACGGCGTACCGCCACGGCCGGCTGGTACCGTACCGCCGCCACGGCCGACATCGCCCGTACCGCCGGGCGGGATCTGGTCTTCCTCAACGGCGACGCGTTCTCCGACACGATGAAGAACGAGGTGGCCGGCCTCATCGAGCAGCGTTTCGGCGGCAGGCTGGACTACCTGATCTACTCGGTCGCCGCGCCCCGGCGCACCGACCCGGACACCGGCACCACGTACGCCTCCGTCCTCAGGCCGATCGGCCGGGCGAACCGCACCAAGACCCTGGTCTTCGACGACCAGGGAGTTCCCGAGGTACGCGAGGTCGAGACCGGGCCGGCCGAGGGTGATGACGTCGAGCAGACCGTGGCCGTGATGGGGGGCGCGGACTGGGAACGCTGGATCGACCACCTGGCCGGCCGGGGACTGCTCGGCGAGGGCTTCGCCACCGCCGCGCTGTCGTACATCGGCTCGCCGCTGACAGCGGCGATCTACCGGCAGGGCACCATCGGCGCGGCCAAGGCCCACCTGGAGGCCACCGCCCGCACCCTGAACGAGCGGCTCGGCGCAACGCTGGGCGGGCGGGCCGTGACCTCCGTCAACGGCGCCGCGGTCACCCAGTCCTCCACCGCCATCCCCGGCATCGCCCTCTACACCGGCCTGCTGCGCGGCGTCCTCGGAGCGGACCTGATGCCGCCGGTGCGTCAGCTCGCCGCTCTGTGGGACCAGCTCACCGGCGTCGCGCCACTCACTCTGGATGACGAAGGCCGGGTCCGTCTGGACACCTGGGAACTCACCGACGAGGTCCAGGCGGCCGTCGCCGGGCGCTGGGAGGCCGCCACGACCGACACCATCGCCGGTCTCGCCGACCTCGACTGGTTCCACGCGGAAGTCCAACGCCTGTACGGATTCTCCGTGCCGAGTGTCGACTACACCGCCGCGGTGGCCACCGACGTTCCCTGGCCCGTCCCCACCCCCTGATCCCGGCGCGGGCCCCGCCGCCGGTCTCTCGACCGGCAGCGGGGCCCGCGGGCTCCGAGGGGAAAGCGGCGGTCACTTCACCGAGCCCGCCATCACCCCCTGGACGAAGTGCCGCTGGAAGGCGAAGAAGACGATCAGCGGGACCACCAGGGACAGGAACGCCCCGGGCGCGAGGACGCCGATGTTGCTCCCGAACTGCCGCATCTGGGACTGCAGGGCGACCGTGAGCGGCTGGGACCCGCTGTCCGCGAAGAGCAGCGCCACGAGCATGTCGTTCCAGACCCAGAGGAACTGGAAGATGGCCAGGCTCGCGATCGCCGGGCGGCCGAGCGGCAGCACCAGCCGGGAGAAGATCCGCCACTCGCTGCCGCCGTCCATCCGGGCGGCTTCCAGCATCTCGCGCGGTATCTCGGCGAAGTAGTTGCGGAGCAGGAAGATCGCGAACGGCAGGCCGTAGGCGACGTGGAAGAGGACGACACCCGCGACCGTGCCGAACAGCCCGACCGCGCCGAAGAGTTTGGCCACGGGCAGCAGCCCGATCTGAACGGGCACCACCAGCAGTCCGACGACCACCAGGAAGACGGCGTCCCGGCCGGGGAACTCCAGCCACGCGAAGGCGTATCCGGCGAGTGCCGCGATGGCGACCACCAGGGCGGTGGTCGGCACGGAGATCAGGACGGTGTTACCGAAGGCCGCCGCGATACCGGAGTCCTTCAGCAGGGCGCTGTAGTTGTCGAGGGACAGCTGGGACGGGTCGGTGAGCGCGGTCCACCAGCCGTCGGAGGCGTTGTCGCCCTCGGAACGCATGGAGGAGATGAGCAGGCCCGCCAGCGGGGTGATCCACACCAGGGCGACCAGGATCAGCGCACCCTGGACGAGGGAGTTGCTCAGCAGGCGCGACAGCCGCTTCCCGCGCCGGCGCCCGGGTCCGCGTACGGCCCCCAGCGCCGACGGGCCGGGGACGGGGCGGACCGCCGCCGTCCGCCGGGACGGCGGACGCTCGATCGTGCCGTGGCCGCTCATGCTCCACTCCTTCGGAAGCGCCGGATGTTGAAGACCATCGCCGGGACGACGAGCAGGAGGAGCACCACGCTGAGCGCGCTGCCGAGCCCCTGGTCGTTGCCGCCGCCGAAGGAGACCAGCCACATGCGCGTGGCCAGCACGTTCGCCTCTTCCTGGACCGGTCCGGGCGCGATGATGTAGACGAGGTCGAAGACCTTCATCACGTTGATCACCAGGGTCACGAAGACGACGGTGAGCACCGGAGCGAGCAGTGGCACGGTGATCTTGCGGAAGATCTGGCCCTCGGAGGCACCGTCCATCCGCGCGGCCTCCAGGGCGTCCCGCGGGATGGCCGCGAGGCCGGCGCCGATCAGGACCATCGCGAAGCCGGTCCACACCCACAGGTAGGCACCGATGATGGCCGGTGTCACCAGCGCCGGACCGAGCCAGTTCACCCCCTGGTACGGGGCCGCAAAGTTGGCCGCGGGCAACCTGACCGTGTACGGGCCGTCGGCCAGCCCGGTGAAGCGGAACGACCCGTCTTCGGCCGTGACGGCGGTGGCGGCCACCCGGCCGTCCCGTACGGCCTCGACCGTCATGCCGGGCAGCCCGTTCTCGCCCGGGTCGATGCGGCCCGGGGTACCGGCCCCGCCGGGGGCGAAGTCCAGGTAGACCACACCCCCGATGGTGTCCGGCCGGGGCTCGGCGGGGGCCGCGGCCTTCGCTCCGGCCGGCATCGCGCCGGGTGCCACCCCGAGGAAGCCGAGACCGACCGAGCGGCCGGGAAGGACGGCCTCCTCGGTGCTGTACGGGCCGCCCGGCCCGCCGGTGAGGCCCTGGCCCTCCCGGGCCCGGGCCGTCGGATAGGCGGCGGTGTCCACGAAGCTGTCGTGGACGCCGGTGACGGCGGCGTTGAGCACGCCCCGGGCCGGGTCCTGGTCGTAGGCGAGCCGGAAGATGATGCCCGCGGCGAGGAACGACACGGCCATCGGCAGGAAGAGCACGAGCTTGAACGCGGTCGCCCAGCGCACCTTCTCGGTGAGCACGGCGAGCATCAGCCCGAGCCCGGTCAGCAGGGTCGGGGCGACGACGACCCAGAGGGCGCTGTTGCGGATCGCCTTGAGGGTGGCCTGGTCCTGCACGATCGCCGCGTAGTTGGCGGCTCCTACGAAGCGGTCGCCGTCGGCGTCGAAGAGGCTGCGGCCGAAGGAGAAGAGGACCGGGTAGACGACCAGCGCGCCGAGCAGCAGCAGGGCGGGCAGGACGAAGACGACCGCGAGGCGGCGTTTCCTCCGCTGGGCCCGGCGCCGCCCGTCGGCCGTGCCGCGGGCGGCGGTCATGGTGTCAGCCATGGGAGCCGCCTCAGTTCCCGTAGGCCTTGGCGGCCTCGGCCTCGAGCTTCGCTGCCGTGCCGCGCGGGTCCGACGGGTCGCGCAGGAAGTCCTGGAGGAGCTTCCACTCGCCCGCTCCCTTGGTCCCGCCGAACGCGGCCGGGGCCTGGTCCGACATGTCGAAGCGGATCGAGTCGCCCGCCGCGATGAGCGAGTTGGCGGTGCTGCGGGTGATCTCGTCACCGTACGAGGCGATGTCGAGCTCCTTGTTCGGGGACAGGAAGCCGCCGGCGCGGGCCCAGACCTCGGCGGCCTCGGAGCCGGACAGGAATTCGAGCAGCTTCATGCCGGCCTTGCCGTTCTTCGCGTCCTTCAGGACGACGGCCGCGTCACCGCCGCTGACGACCGGCGCCTTGCCGCCGTCGACCGCGGGGAACGGGAAGAACTTGGCGTCCTTGCCGAGCTTCTTGCCGAACTGGTCCTTGGCGATGCCGCCGACGAAGTCGCCCTCGTAGACCATGCCGGCCTTGGGGTCGGGTCCGAAGACCTGTGCCACCGACGAGGGGAAGTCGGTGCCCAGCGCCGTCTGGGCCCCGCCGGCGACGAGCTGCTTGTCCTTGAACAGTTCGCCGAGGGTGGTCAGCGCCTTGACGACGCTGTCGTCGGTCCACTTGAGCTTGTGCTGGGCGAGCTGGTCGTACTTCTCCGGTCCGGCCTGGGAGAGGTAGACGTTCTCGAACCAGTCGGTGAGGGTCCAGCCGTCCTCGCCGGCTATGGCGAAGGCGGGGCGGCCGGAGTCGGCGAGGGTGCGGCCGGCCTTCAGCATGTCGGCGTAGCTCGTGGGCTCGTTGACACCGGCCTGGACGAAGGCCTCCGGGGTGTACCAGACGGTCGACTTGTGGGCGGCCTTGAAGTAGAGGCCGTAGTACGTGCCGTCGACGGTGCCGTAGTTCTTCCACACCGGGGCGAGGGTGGAGCCGGCCTTCCGGGCGGCCTCGTCGGACAGGGGCTGGAGCCAGCCCTCCTTCGCGAACTGCTGGAGCACACCCACCTGGGGAACCAGCACCACGTCGGGCGCGTTGCCGCCTTCGATCTTGCTTCCGACGAAGGTGGAGACGTTGTCGCCGGAAGGTACGAAGACCGTCTTGGCGCCGGTCTTCTCGGTGAAGGCGTCCAGGACCTTCTTGAAGTTCTGCTGCTCGCTGCCGGTCCAGACGCCCGCCACGGTCACGGTCTGGCCGCTCAGTTCGCCGCCGCTCCCGGGTCCGGTGGCGTTGCCGCAGGCCGTGGCACCGAGGGCGAGAGCGAGGGCCGCCGATGCGGTGGCCGCGGTGCGCCGGGTCGTCTTGCTGGGTCGTCGCATGAGGGAGTCCTTGTCTGGAGGTCAGGAAGAGGCGGTGGAAGAAGGCGGTGGAAGGAGGCGAGGGGAGGAGGCGAGGGGAGGAGGACGGGGGGAGGAGGGCGGGGAGGTCAGGGGTCGCGGGTCACGGGGCCGGGCATTCGGCCGTCCACCAGGCGGCGGTCGCCGCGGGCAGGACCCCGTCGGGACAGGGGCCGCTGGCGAGCAGCGGAGTCCCCGGGACCGGGGCGGGTACCGGTTCGGTGCCGAAGTTCACCGCGCAGACCAGCCCGTCGCCGCGGGTGATCGCCAGGACCTGGGGAGGCGCGTCCAGCCAGCGCAGGGGGCCTTCGCCGAGCTGGGGCAGGGTGCGCCGCAGCTGCAGCCCGTCGCGGTAGAGGTGCCAGAAGGAACGGGTGTCGGCCAGGGCGCGGTCGGTCGCGTGCTCGGCGAACCATTCGGGCTGCGGCAGCCACGGCTTGGCCCCGGCCGCTTCCCCGGAGAAGCCGAACGGGGAGGCGTGCCCGGACCAGGGCAGCGGCACGCGGCAGCCGTCCCGGACGTGCTTGCGGCTGCCTGTACGGTGGAAGATCGGGTCGGTGAGGACCTCGTCGGGCAGGTCGAGGACCTCGGGGAGGCCGAGCTCCTCGCCCTGGTAGACGTAGGCGGCGCCGGGCAGTGCGAGCATCAGGAGGGCCGCGGCGCGGGCGCGGACGGCCCCCAGTCCGCTGCCTTCCACCCCGGGCTCGCCCGCGTAGCGGGTGACGGTGCGGACCTGGTCGTGGTTGTTGAGGACCCAGGTGACGGTGGAGCCGGTTCCGGCGATGTCGCGCATCGCGTCGGTGATCGTCGTGCGGAAGGCGTCGGCGTCCCAGGGGGCGCTCAGCAGGTCGAAGAAGAACGCCTGGTGCAGTTCGTCGGGGCGGACGTACTCGGCGTGCTCGCGCGCGGTGGGCACGGACACCTCGCCGACCAGCAGCCGTTCGCGGCCGTCCCGGGCGGTGTACTCCTCGCAGACCGAGCGCCAGCGCCGCCAGACGCCGTGGACCTCGGGCTGGTTCCAGGCCAGCTGGTTGACGGCGTCGCGGGCCCGCTCGTCGGCCCCGGGGTCGTCCGAGTCGGGCAGCGCGGGGTGCTTGAACAGCCCGGCGGCGACGTCGATGCGGAAGCCGTCGACCCCGCGGTCCAGCCAGAAGCGCAGCACCTCCTCGAAGTCGTCGCCCACGGCCGGATCGCGCCAGTTCAGGTCGGGCTGCTCGGGCGTGAAGAGGTGCAGGTACCACTCGCCGGGGGCGCCGTCGGGCCCGGTGGTCCGGCTCCAGGCGGGACCGCCGAACATCGCGTGCCAGTTGTTGGGAGGCTCGGCCCCGTCCGGGCCGCGGCCGGGCGCGAAGTGGAAGCGGGCGCGCTCCGCACTGCCCGGCTCCGCGGCGAGCGCGCTCCGGAACCACGGGTGCTCGCTGGAGCAGTGGTTGGGAACGATGTCGAGGAGCAGCTTCAGCCCGAGCCGGCGGGCGTCGGCCACCAGCCGGTCGAACTCCGCGAGGTCGCCGTAGACCGGGTCGACGCCGCGGTAGTCGGCGACGTCGTAGCCGTGGTCGTGCTGCGGCGACGGGTAGAAGGGGCTGAGCCAGATGCCGTCGACACCGAGCTTGCGCAGGTAGGGGAGCCCGGCCCGGACGCCGGCCAGGTCCCCGATGCCGTCCCCGGTGCTGTCGAGGAAGCTGCGGACGTAGACCTGGTAGATCACCGCGTCGCGCCACCAAGGGGCCGATGTGGTGGCGGTGGGGGAGGTGTGGCCGGTGGCGGCCGGAAGGGTGCTGAGCATCTCGCGTCGACCTGTCTGCTGAATGCGAGAGCGCCCCGGATCGGTGCGCTGTTATGCATGCATGTTAAGTAGCAGCGACTGGAAGGTGTCAACGATGTGTCCAAAAACAGCGAAAAGCTGGGGTGTTTTGTACGTGATTGCCCGCATGCACGACGAAGGGTCTCTACTTAACATGTAAGTAGAGACCCTTGAAGGAGGAGCGGAGGAGTGCGGTCAGCCCTTGCGGGAGATGGTCCCGAGCTCGCGCGCGAGCCGCGCCGCGGCCTGCTCCGGCGTCTGGCGCAGCGCCAGCACGTCCTGCGCCACGGCCTGCACGGCGAGGCTCACCTGGTCGTAGCGCGGACTCTTGGGACGTGGCACCGCGGACAGCACGCTCTGGCGCAGCGTGGGCAGGTACGGATACGCCCGGATCAGCTCGGGGTCCTCGTACAGCGCGGCGCGCACCGGAGGCAGCGAGCCCTTGGTGAGCACCTGCCGCTGGACCCGCTCACTGGTGAGGTAGGAGATCAGGTCGGCCGCCGACGCCGGATGCCGCGCATGGCTGCTCACGGCGAGGTTGGAGCCGCCCAGCACGCTGGTGCCGGGCCCGTCGCGCCCGGGCAGCGGCACTGCACCGAACCTGCCCGCGACCTTCGACCCCTCCGCGCTCGCGTCCGCGTACACGTAGGGCCAGTTCCGCAGGAACAGCAGCCGGCCGTCCTGGAAGGCCCGCCGCGACTCCTCCTCCTTGTAGCCGAGCGCGTCGCGGGAGATCCAGCCCTCCCGCACACCGTCCGCGAGGAACCGCAGTCCGGCGCGCGCCGCGTCCGAGTCCACGGTCACGCGGGCTCCGTCGTCGCCCAGAATCGATCCGCCCGCCGAGTGCACGGCCTCGGTCACGTTGACCGTGAGCCCCTCGTACGGCAGGAACTGGCCGGCATAACCGTCCAGTCCGTACTTCGGGGCGATCGTGCGCGCCTGGCGGACCAGCTCGTCCCAGGTGCGCGGCGGCTGCTCGCCCTCCCGGTCCAGGATGTCCTTGCGGTAGTACAGCAGTCCCGCGTTGGTGACGTACGGGACCGCGTACAGCCGGCCGTCGAAGGTCGCGGTGTCGACGACGGGCCGCAGGAAGGCGTCCAGCGGGAAGCGCTCACGCCGGAGCGGGGAGATCCACCCGGCCGCCGCGAACTCGGACGTCCAGGCGACGTCGATGTTCAGCACGTCGAACCGGTCACGGCCCGATCGCAGCTCGCTGATCATCTGGGCGCGGGTCTCGTCCGCCGAGTCGGGCAGCTCGACGAGCGTGACGCGCTCGCCGGGATGGGCCTCGTTCCAGTCCTCCAGAAGCGGGGGGAGGTAGCTGGTGAGATCGCCCGCCGTGACGAGCGTCAGAGGGCCGCGGTCGCGGTCCCCGGAAGCCGCGCCCGTCCCGGCGCGGACGCCGAGACCGGTGTATCCCGCCAGTACGACCGCCCCGACCAGGAGAGCTCTACCCGCGGCACGCATCCACCGCATAGATTCCTCCCAGTACACGATCCGGCTGCGTCGCCGACCATCGTGGCCTATATATACCCGTTAGGCATGGGCGATACTAGACGCCCAGGCAGACGAGACGGACGGCGGCGCAACTCGGCCCGCTGCCGAGTGAACCGTTGACTACGGAGCGGGAAGGAGGGGGAGCGAGTGCGGCTGGCGCTCCTTGCGCTCCTCACCCGTAGCCCTGCGCACGGTTACGAGCTGAAGCAGGACCTTGAGAAGCTCCTGGGCGCCGCGTACCCTCAGCCCAACGTCGGCCAGATCTACGTCACCCTCGGACGGCTGGAGAAGAGCGGCCTCATCGAGGGCGAGGACGTCGAACAGTCGGGGCGCCCCAACAAGCGCACGTACAAGCTGACGGACGCCGGACGCGAGGCCGTGCTGGCCTGGTTCGAGGACACCGCCGAGGAGCCCCGGGTACGGGACGAGTTCTTCATGAAGCTCGCCCTCGCACCGCAGTCGGGTCTGGCCGATCCGGTCGCACTGATCAACAAGCAGCGGCGGCAGTACCTCAACACCATGCGGGACCTGTCCAAGCTGGCCGCGGCGGAGGACCGCGACAACAAGATCTCCCAACTGCTGATCGAGGGCGCCATGCTGCACCTGCAGGCCGACCTCGACTGGCTGGAACGCTGCCAGGAGGAGCTGGAATGAGCGACGACGCCACCACCGCCGCTCCCGGCGTGTCCGTCGAGCCCATCGTGCGGGCCGAGGGCCTGACCAAGACGCACCACGGCGAGGGCGTACCGGTGCACGCCGTACGCGGGGTGGACCTGTCCGTCCGGCCCGGCGAGTTCGTCGCGGTCACCGGGCCCTCCGGAGCCGGCAAATCCACGCTCCTGCACCTGATAGGCGGCCTCCAGCGCCCCGACAGCGGGAAACTGTGGATCGGCGGAGAGCGGGTCGACGAGTACCGCGAGGCCCGCTGGGCGGTCCTGCGGCGCCGCAGCATCGGCGTCGTCTTCCAGTTCTTCAACCTGGTCTCCAACCTCACCGTCGCCGACAACGTCGAACTCCCCGCCCTCCTCGCCGGAGCCTCCCCGAAGGCCGCCCGCGCGTCCCGTGCCGAACTGCTCGCCGAACTCGGCCTCGAAGGCCGCGAACGTTCGATGCCCGGCGAGCTGTCCGGCGGCGAACAGCAGCGGGTCGCACTCGCCCGCGCCCTGGTCAACCACCCCGCACTGCTGCTCGCCGACGAACCGGCCGGCAGCCTCGACAGCAAAGGCACCCGCGAGGTGCTGCGGCTGCTCTCCCGGTTCCACCAGCGCGGCCAGACGATCATGATGGTCACCCACGACGCCCGGATGGCCAGCGCCGCCGACCGCGTCATCAGCTTCTTCGACGGGCGCATAGCCGACGACGCACAGCTCGGCGGCGGACGCCGCGGGCCGGCCCGCGGTGTCTCCGGCGTGCTGGACCTGGACCTGGAACTGAAGGAGTGACCGTGCGGGCCACGCTGCGCTGGGCGCACGCCGACTTCCGCGCACACCGCGGCGAAGCCCTCTTCGTCGTCCTGGCCAGCGCCGGGATCATCGCCTCGCTCCTGCTCGCCGGCGCACTGTTCAGCTACGCCGCCAACCCCTGGCAGCGCGTCTTCAACCAGTCCCACGGCGCACACATCTGGCTGCACACCCGGGCCGGTGCGGACACGGCCGCCCTGTCCCGCGTGGACGGGGTCGCCGCCCTCTCCGGGCCCTACCGCACGACGGCTACGACGGTCGAGTCGCGCGGCGCCCGGGTCGGGGTGACGCTGCGCGCGGCCGCGACGGAGCCCCCGGAAACCGGACGGCCGCTCGTCACGGACGGCACCTGGCTCGCCCGGCCGGGCACCACCGGCGACGGCGCGGGTGCCGGCAACGGCGCCCTCGTACTGGAGGCCTCGGTCGCGCGGGCCCTGTGGGCCGAGCCGGGCGACACCGTACGGGTCATCGGACCGGACGGAGCCCCGCACGCACTGCAGGTCAGCGGAATCGCCGAGGTGGCCGAACCCCGCTACCACCCCGGCGGCGGGCCCGGCATCGGCTGGGTCCTCGACGACACCCTCGACGAGGTCGCCCACGGCGACACCGGACAGAGCGTGGGCCTGCGCCTGCGGGATCCGGACGACACCGACTTCACCGTCCAGCGGGCCGTGACCGTCCTCGGCGCCGACCGGGTCGCCCAGGTCACCAAGTGGCAGCAGGCACGGGCCGAGGCCGGCGGCGACGACCGGCTGCTCGGGCAGATGTTCGCCGTCTTCGGGCTCGGCGCGCTGCTCGCGGCCGCGCTCGCCGCCGCCGGAGCGATCGGCGCCCGCGTCCGCGGCCAGCTGCGGGACATCGCGATCCTCAAGGCCGTCGGTTTCACCCCCGGCCAGGTGACCCGCGGCTTCCTCGTACAGCATCTGGCCTTCGCCCTCCTCGGCGTGACCCTCGGCACGGCGGCGATCGCCCTGCTGGGCGCCCGGATACCCGGACGGATCGGGGAGGCGACGGCGGTGTGGCAGGACCTGCCCGGCCACACCGCGCTCATGATCGGCATCCCGTGCGGCGCCGTGCTGCTGATCGCGGCCGCGACCGGGCTCTCGGCCTGGCGGGCCGGACGGGTCCCACCGGTGCCGGTGGCCCGGGCGGCACTGCCGTCCGCCGCGCCGATGACCGCGCTCGGCAGGCGGGCCCTGGGCGTACGGGTACCGCCCGCCCTGGTCCTGGGGTGGCGCGCGGCCTTCCCGCGGCGCGGCCGGACGCTCGTCGCCGTCGCCCGGCTCGCCCTGCCACTGGTCCTCATCACGGTCGCCCTCGTCGCCTGGTCGACGCTGGACCAGTTCCGCAGCCGGCCCGCGCAGATGGGACTGCCCGCGGCACTGACCGTACGGGCCGCGCAGTCGTCCGGGGCGTCCGACGCGGAACTGGAGCGGACCCTCGCGCAGGCCCCGGACGTCGCCGCGGTCCACCCCGGCGCCGAGATGGCGGCGCTCGTGCCGGGCCAGACCGGCACCATCACGCTCCGGGGCCTGGGTACGGCCCGGGACCCGTACCCCTCCAAGGTGGTGGAAGGGCGCGCGGTCAGCGGTCCGGACGAGGCGGTGGCCGGACAGGGGCTGCTCGACCTCCTCGGGGTACGGGTCGGTGCCTGGGTGCGGATGACCGTCGAGGGACGGCCACAGATCCTGCACGTCGTCGGCCGCACCATCGAACCCGAATCCGCGGGCCGGGTGATCACCACGACCGTCGACGCACTGCGCGAGCGCGATCCGGGGCTGCGGCCCGGCTTCCACGCCCTCGTGCTGCGCGAGGGCGCGGACCCCGTGACGGTGAGCGCCGCGCTCGCCGCGGCGGCCGGTGGAACGCTGGAGGTCCGGGAGACGCCCAACCCGGCCGACCGGCTGGAACCGGCGCGCGCGGTGATCGCCGCCCTGATCGCGGTCCTGGCGCTGATCGGGCTGATCGAGCTGCTGACGCTGATCGGCACCGGCGTACGGGACCGGGGCCGGGATCTCCTCGCGCTGAAGGCGATCGGGCTGACGCCCCGGCAGATCGGCGCGATGATCGTGACGGCCGCCGGACTGACGGCGCTGGCATCCGCCGTGGTGGGCACGACGGTGGGGGTGCTGTCCGGCAGGTGGCTGGTGGACACCCAGGGCGCGTCGAGCGGGATCGGCGCGGGCATCGCCCAGCTGCCACCGCTCCCCGTGCTGCTGACCGTGATCGTCGGGGCGGTGCTGGGCGCGGTGGTGGCGGCGGCGCTGCCGGCGACACGGGCGGCACGGCGCCGGCCGGCCGACTCGCTGAGCGAGACTCTCTGACCCTCCGAACGGGCGTGTCGAGTTTCGCCTGCGGCAGCGGCAAGCGGTCCCGCACCTACCCCGCGTGCGCGCCCGGCCGCGTCACCCGCCCTGTGCCTGGCCGGGCTGGCCCGGCGGCCGGGTGTCGGCGAGGTAGTCGAAGGCCAGGCCGCTGGAGGCTTGGCCGCGGCCCGCGTGGGTGCGGGCGCTGAGCCAGAGCGCGACACGGCCGTCGTGCCAGCGGGTCCGGTTGTACGCGAGGGTGAGTTTGGTTCCGGCCTGCGGGACCTCCTCCTCGTTGACGAAGTACTGCCGTCCCGCGTCGAAGCCCTCGCGCAGCAGCGACGTGCGGGGGCGGACCAGTCGGCCGCCGCCGACGACGCTCGGCATCGCCGCGCGCTGGAGCCGGATGTCTCGGTTCTGGTCGGGCACGTGCACGGGGATGAACGGGATCCAGTTCTCCGGTACCGAGCTCATCGCCGTGTACGCCTCGGGGGCGGCCGGAGCGGCGGGCGGTTGCGGGGGGTGCAGGCGCAGCCGGTGCGCGAGGACCTCGGCCGCGGCCTCGGTGCCCCGGCGGGCCTCTCCGTGGGGGAGGGTCACGGTGCGCTCGACGCCCCAGACCATGTTGGCCATCTCGTCCCGGATGAGCGTCACTTCCTCCAGTACCGGCCCTTCCGCGACCTTCGGGACGCTCGACGGCAGCAGCAGACCGGGTCCGGGCCCGTCCACCGCGTCGTCGCCCGTCTTCCCGAGGGCGTTGAGGGAGAACATCGACCAGGGCCGCGGACCCCGGGGCTCACCCTCCGCCTCGTCCCCGCTCTCGCCGGCCGGCTCGATCCACAGCCGCTCCCCGAACACGTCGGTCACCATCAGCCCCCGGATCGAGGCCAGCGTCCCCGCCGGCAGGTCACAGGGCAGGAGGAACCAGTCGTTGCTGTAGACGAGCGCGAACTCCAGGAAGATGAGCCGGGCCAGGTCGGTGCTGTCCGGGCGGACAGCGGCGAAGTTGGTCCGGCCGTCCTCCACCGCCCACCACCGGGGCAGCGGCATTCCGGAGAACCGGACCGGGGCGGGGAAGACCGTACGGTTCAAGACCTGCGGCGCGGCACTTACGACCGCCTCAGCGTCCTCGGCGTCCGCCGCATCCACATCGGCCGGCTCGCCGACCGAGAAAGCGTGCCAGTCCAGGGTCCCGCCAGGGTAGCGGTTCGGCGACGGCCGCGTCGTCCAGGCCGAGCCGGGAGACGAGATCGGGCGGGTTGTCGGCCAGTTCCGCCAGGTCGTCGTCACTCGGCACGGTCGGCGGGAGCGCCTTACGCGGAAGATCGCCCTGAGCCTCCTCCACAATTGCCTCCAGCGCGTCCTTGTGCCCGAGCCCCGGCGCCCACGTCCGGTACGGCCACCTCCCGTTCGTGGAACCGCAGTCCGCGGTGCCGCTTGCCGGCGCGCGCCCAGGAGAAGTCGACCACCTGGGCGATCCAGCCGACGGCACGCTCGGCGAACACGCGCAGCGGGTGGGGCAGATCCGTCCCGCCGGGCGGGTGCGGGGGTGGTGGCGGGCCGGGCAGGAGACGGGTCCGGTCGATGCCGTCCGCGGTGTACTCGATGAGGTCGCCGGGCTGCTGGAAGTGCACGGCGGCGGGCAGGCCGGCCCGGTAGGCGTCCAGGCCGGCCCGGCAGTACGCCACCATCGGCTCCGGCAGCGCGCCCAGCGGATACCAGCCCATGCCGTCACACCGGTCCGGCTCCCTCACCCGGGGCAGGCCCGTCCACCGCCGTACCTCGAAGAAGACGCCGATCCGGGAATTGCCGCCCCGCGGAGGGCGGTGGTGGACGGTGACCGCCGCGGTCACGTCCGGGGCCGCGATGAGGACACCGGTCTCCTCGCGGGCCTCCCGGATCACCGCCTCGACCATGTCCTCGTCCGGGTCGAGATGTCCGGAGGGCAGGTGCCACAGACCGGTCGCGTACACCGGCCCGGCCCGGCGCGACAGCAGCACCTCCGCGCCGCGGCCGCCGTCGCGGCGCAGGACGAGGTGCACGTCGACCGGCACCGTGTGCCGGGGGCCTCCGCTCACGGTGCGGTCCGGGGGCGGCGGCTCCGGCAGCCGCCGGTGCGCGGCACGGAGGCGGGGATCGTGGTCATGGGTGGTTCATGCCCAGTTTGATGCACCAGCGTCATGCCCGGATTCATGTCCGGATTCATGCCCAGCCGAGCTCGGTGTACAGGCGGCCGGCCCGGATGCCCTCGACCGCGGCCCGGGTGTACGGGACGACCGGTTCGGGGAGCTCGTCGGCCGGCCACCAGCCCCAGGACAGGCAGCGGTCGGGTTCGCGCACCTGGGGTGTGCCCTGCCACCGCCGCGCGCGGAACACGAGCTGGATCCGGGGCCGGCCGCCGGGTCCGTCCACCAGGTGCACGACGTGGACCAGTTCCACGTCGCCCGGGTCGATACCCAGGCCGGCCTCCTCCTGCGCCTCCCTCACCAGGCAGGCGACGGCGGATTCCTGCTCGCAGTGTCCGGCGAGGAAGTGGTGGGTGGACGCGGCGAAGGCGGAGTCCGGGTGACGCAGCCCGAGCAGGACCTGACCGTCGCGCTCGAGGTAGAGGTGAGCACCGACGATGTTCCGCCGTGCCCGGCCGCCGGGCCGGGCCTGGGCCGGTACGGCCGGGGCGAGGCCCCGGGCCTGGTGGAGCTCGATGACCTCCGTCGTCCACGGGCACATCGTCAGGAAAGGGATCGTGGCCGCGTCGAAATGGCGGAACATGATGCCTTCGGGACACGGGAGTTCGTCGGCGTCGCCGTCCCAGGCCCCCAGATACACCTGGATAAGGCCCTCGGCCGGCCCGTCCTGCCCGTCCGGCCCGGGCCCGTGGCAGCCGACGATCGTGAACGGCTCCAACGGCACCATCAGGCCGGTCTCTTCGAGGAGTTCCCGCTCGACGGCCCGCGCCGCCGTCTCCTCGCCCTCCCGGCCTCCGCCCGGGATCGACCACGTGCCCGGATCGCAGATGTTCTTGTTGGCGTCGCGCAGGTGCAACAGGTACCGGCCTCGCGAGTCGACCAGCAGCGCGGCGGTGCCGTGCGGTTCGACGGATTCGGTCATCGAAGGCTCCTTCACTGGTGCCCTGAAGAACGGTCCGGATGCGGGGCCGTCACGGCCGAAGCGGGGGCATCGCGCGCGTTCGAGGCGGCGTTCGAGCCTGCGGGCCCGCCGGGGCCGCCACGACGTTCCGGCAGGGGCACAGGGGTCAGGCGTTCCACCACTCGTCCGTGCCGCAGCCGACCTCGTAGTGCCACCACCCTTCGTCCCGGCCCTGGTTCAGGAGGGCCTTGATCCCGGCGAAGTCCGCGCCCGCCTCCGCGGTCAGGGCCAGCATGGGGAAGTCCTCACTGAAGACCTCGCCGCCGAGCCCGAACGCCGAAAGGCGCTCGTGCACCGCCTGCGGGCTGCGCCCCAGGGGACCGGTGGGCGCGGGCACCACGCGGATCGTGCAGTTGCCGGAGGAACTGACCCGCCCGACAGCCCAGTGGAGCCCCTCGGAGTCGGTCCGGTACCGCACCACATCGCCCTCGGCCACCCCGTCCTGCAGGAAGGGGCAGTTCTCCACACTCGCGGTGTCATCGCCGAGCCTCGTCGCCCACAGGCCCTCGGTGTCCTGCGGGAGCCACCCCTCGCGCGGGACGAACCGGAACCACACCTTGATCTTCTCGACCGCGATCTCCATGACAGCCATCATGCGCTGATCGTCGACGACACCGCGGACCGGCCCGCGCCCGTGCGGGGCGCGGGCCGGATCCGGCCAGGTCCCGGGATCAGCGGGAGCCGGGGCGGGTGGCGCGGGCGTGGTCGGCCTCGAAGCGCTGGAAGGCCGCCTCCTGCCGCCACTCGACCTGCGCCTTAGGGCTGGCGTCCAGGAACCGGGCGCACCGCTCGCTCGGGTGCTCGGCGCCCTGCTGCTCGTGGGCACACGCCCCGGTCGGACGGTAGCCGGTGCGGACGTCACGGTTCCACAGGCCCCGGCCGGGCAGGAACGAGTGTTCCAGGGAGGCGCGGGCCAGGTCCTTCAGCTCCGGGTAGCCGAGGCCGTACATCTCCGCCGCCCTGCGGTACTCGTCGGTGATCTCGATCCGCGACACGCCCGGGTCGTCGGTGGCGAGGACGACCGGCACGCCGTGGCGGCGATAGGCGGCGAAGGGGTGCGCGTCGCCGGAGACGCGCAGGATCTGCTCGTTGCTGTGGAAGGGGACCTCCACCGCGATGCGCCGCTCGGCCATGTAGCGCATGAGCGACTCCCGGCGGTCCTCGTGCAGGACCGACACACCGTGCCCGATCCGCTCGGGGCGGCCGGTCTGGGCGGCCTCCCTGATGTGGAAGGTGAGGTCCTCCGGCTTGACCAGGGCGGGCACCAGCTCGCCCGCGTGCAGGGTGATGTGCGCCTTCGGGTACCGGGTCTTGAGGTAGTTCAGCATCCGCATGTGCAGGCGGTAGTCGCGCAGGGCGACCTCGCCGTCCTCCGGCTCCACTTGGTTGACGGCGACGAAGCGCGGGTCGCGTTCGGCCAGCCGCATGCCGAGCGCCATCTGGGTGAACACCCGCTCCGGGGTACCGAGGCGGGCGACGTGGGAGATCCAGCGGTACGGCAGGGAGCACCCGGCGTCGGGCTGCGGCTTGTCACAGTGCGCGGCGCTGCGGAACTCGGCCTCGGTGCTGTCGGCGTCGGCGCGGGCTTGCCGGACGACCGCGTCCAGGCCCCCGCCGGCGAGGATCTTGTCGTACATGCGGTCGAGGTGGGCGTCGTAGCCGACCCGGTCGGCGAGTGAACGCGCCTGGTCGGAGGCCGGGGTGATCATGGTTTCCAGGTAGAACTGGTTCTGCCGGGCCGCGGAGTTCGCGACCTCCGCGAGCATCCGGCCGGGGTGCCGCCAGGTCACCTCGCCGAACTTGCCGAAGGTCGCGAAGAAGTGGTCATGGCCGTTGCCGTCCGCCGGGAAGTCCTGCATCGACCAGGCCCGGATGACCTGCTGGCGGAAGGCCGCGTCGGTGACGGCGTCGGCGGCGGGGCGGATGCCGGCCCCGCACGGCGGGGGCACCGCGGTGGTGGTGTCGGTGGTGATGCACAGGCCGTCCCCGGCGGCGAGTTCGATCAGGAACTCGGTGGTGACCGCTCCGGAGAGGTGGTTGTGCAGGTCACCACCCTTGGGGAGGTCGGCGAAGAAGTCCCCGGGCCGGACCGGCGCGGGGGCCGGGGGCGTCACGGAGGCGGGGGCGGCGGCCGCGTACGCGGAGGCGGGTGCGAGCAGGGCGAGGGCGGAGAGCGCACCGATCAAGTGGGACGGGATCACGGGCACATGGTGGTGAAGCGGACCGCAGCGGGACGGTATGCCGGGCCGGGCGCCTCCCCGTGTCACCCGGGAGGCCCCGCAGAGGCTCGTTCCTTCCGGCGGGTACTGCATCCACCACCTGGGCGCAGGTGTCCGGGGTTGACCTGGCCCGAGTTGCGCTGCGGGCCGCCACGGAGGCGGCGCGGCAGAACGGCAGCGGCCAGAAGGCGGAGTCGAAGCCGCGGCGACGGGCGCCAGCAGGTGGGCCTTGGTGTGCCCGGATTCATCGGCCTGGGCGACGAAAGCCCGCCTGGAACAGGACCACGTCGAAGAGCGGCCCTGGGCGTGGGAGGACGGCCCTGCTTCGGCAACGCGTGGGGAGCATTCGCCAGCAGGCCTTGATGCCGATCCACCTCCGCGCCGGTTGCCCCGTCCGGGTGCCGTTCAGGGGTCGCCGGTTCAGACACTGGAAGCGGCGACACAACAGCACCCGCGCCAAGATCCGCTGCATCGGCGAGGCCGGGGCCCATGCGAGCAGTCGCTGCAGGGCGCGCTCCGAGAGGAGGAGCGCGAGCGCGGCGCGACCGGCGTCCGTTCCAAGGCTGCGCCGGCGGCCGACGCGGACCACGGGTACCGCGATGAAGGGCGCGTTGCAGCGGGTCGAGGACATCGCACCGCCCCCTCTCGTGTCCGTCGGTGCTGTTCGTCAGCGTTCACTACGCCGCCGACTCACAGTGGCCGCCGCCTTCCTCCCTCGCCAGGGCGTCGCAGGCGTCCGGCGGATCCGTGACCGGATCCGGGAAGGGGCGGAAGGGGTGCGAAGGCTGCCCGCCGAACTCGGGAGTCCGGCGGGTGTATGAACTGCACGGCAGTGGCGGCGGGATGGACGAGGAAGCCTGACGTCCCGACAGGAATGGCCGGCGGGGCCTTTGTTGTTGTGGAGCGGCCGATTACCAATCGTGGAACGGTCGCGGCATCCAGGCCCCGGACGACCGGAGTTCAGGACTTCGGCACGGTGTTGATGTAGTTGGCCCCGGCACTGTAGAAGCCGTCCACCGTTTTCTGGACCTCCGCCAGGGAAACAGCCTCTCCGGCTTTGTAGTAGAACCAGTTGACCTTCATGTCCCATGCGCGCGGACCGCCGGTGAAGGGAAGGTCGATGAACCAGTTGCTGAAGTGGATGTCCATTTTCTCGCGCGGTACGTACTTGCCCGAGCTGGTGAACAGCTCCTTGCCGTCCAGGGAATAGGTTGCCTTTCCGTTCACGGCGGTGATCATCATGATGTGCCAACCATCGAGGCGCTGCTTGGACGTGTGGCTGACTCGGTCCGGCGGATCGGCCTTGTACCAGCTGACGGTGTCGAGTTGCGGACCCACCGAACCCCAGCCGCCGTTCGGCAGGTACTCGTGGTCGAGTTCGCTGTAGTTCGCCGAGGAGTCCGAGGGGGATATCGAGAAGAAGGTCTGGACGACGTGGTCGCCGTTGCGACCGCTCGTGGGCTTGTTGCTGAAGTGGACCCGAGCGGCGTAGGTCCCCGTGAAGAGGCCGGTGCCGGTGCTCTGCACCTCGACCTGCCTGGTGCCCTGCTTGGTGCCGTCGGTGGAGGCCTGCAGTTGCAGGACCCTGCCCCCCTGGGCGGTCGTGTCGGAGGGGAAGCCGGCGCCGGCGCTGGACCAGGTGTCCTTGATCCCCGGGCTGCCCGCGCCGTTACGGACCTCCCAGCCGTTGGCGGTGAGCGAGGGGTCGTCGGGGCCGCTGTAGTGGAAGTTGTCGAACAGGGTTCCCGGCGGTCCGGACGGGGTCGGCGAGGCGCTGGGGGCCGCGGTATCGGCGCCGCCGCCGGATGCGGAGCCGCCGGAACACGCGGCGAGTACGCACAGGAGGGCAGGCAGCGTGAGCACGGTCCACACGCGATGACGAGAGGTGCGGCGGGACTGGCTCACACGGGCTCCTTGGGGCGTAGCGGCGGTACCAGGACACGCCCTATTTGCATGAGGATCAAATGACTGATCACACGAGGGGGGCATCTTAGCGTCGACTCGGAGGGTGTCTCGCAGGTGGTCGATAGATACCCGGAGACCCCGCGTCTCGCCTACTGATCGGTACATCCAATTGTCATCTCAATCCGATTACAGCACCTGAGCAGATCACGCCAAATGCATACATCGGGCCAAATTCGATTCAGGCCGGTGTACTAGCGTTCGCCCTGCTGTCCTGCGGTCTACGCACCCTGCACCGAAAGGCCTCGCAAGGTGCGCGCAATCATCAATTTCCATCGACCGCTGGCCGGCGCACCGGGCGGAGCCTGACATGTTTGAGTCAAATTCTCGGGAGTCCGCTCCCGCACCGGTATTCGTCGACCAGTCGGGTCTGCGCGGCCGTCTGCTGCGGGGCTTCGGCTGGCCGGTCTCCGTGGTCGGCGCGGTCCTGGCGGTCGCCATGGGCAGCAGTCTGATCGGTGTGCAGGCGGACGCCCCGGCGATGGGCATCCCCGTGCAGCCCTCACGGCCGGCCGCCCCGTCGCCCTCACCCGTGCCGTCGCTGTCGCCCAGCCCGTCGTCCTCCTCGTCCGCGCCCCGGACGGCCACGCGGTCTGCGACACCCCAGGCGAAGACCTCGGCCACCACCGCGAAAACCGCGGCCACCACGCGGAAGACCAAGGCCACCGCGCCGAAGAACGCGGCGACCACATCGAAGACCGCGACCACCGCGCCGCGCGGGGCAGCGCCCTCCGGCCGACCGACCCAGCACCCCTGATCGTCCGCACCACCCATCTTCAGGAGCGTCATTGTCCCGCCACCAGCGCCGCCGGCAGTCCCTGCTCAGGCCGCGCCGACTGGCCGCGCCACCGCTGCGCTTCTTCATGCCGCTGTCCCTGCTGGCCTGCCTGCTCGCGCTCCTCGTCCTGCGCGGCCTCGCCACCAACGAGGCGTTCCACGACTCCCGGATCGCGATCTCGGTCGACAAGACGACCGTGCCGGACAACCTGCTCAAGGGGGGCCCGATCATCGACGCGCGGGGCACCAAGAACGAGCACCCCGTGAGCTATCACATCCCCGACCGCACCGTGGTTCTGAGCTTCGACGACGGTCCCTCGCCGGAGTGGACTCCGAAGATCCTGGAGGTGCTCGCGGCCCGCGACATCCGTGCGGACTTCTTCGTGACCGGTGCGATGACCACGCGCAACCCGGAGCTGATCCGGCAGATCGTCGCGGGCGGCCACGAACTCGGCGTGCACACCTTCACCCACCCCGATCTGGTGTACCAGTCCCACGCCCGGATCAGCTGGGAGTTGGCGCAGACGCAGCTGGCGCTGGCCGGCGTCGCGGGAGTCCACAGCGCGCTGTTCCGCCCGCCGTACTCCTCCGATGCCTCGGCGCTGGACGACTGGAACTACCCGGTGATCAAGTACGTGGGCGCGCGTGGCTACCTCACCGCGTTCATCGACCGCGACACCGACGACTGGAAGCGTCCCGGCGTCGAGGAGATAGTCAAGGCGGCGATGCCGTCCAGGCCCGGTGCGGGCGAGCTGATCCTGCTGCACGACGCGGGTGGCGACCGTACCCAGACCATCGCCGCGCTCGTACAGATCATCGACAAGCTGCAGGCCCAGGGCTACCGCTTCACCACCATCTCCGAGGCACTCGGCGCCTCCAGCGCCACCGTGCCGGTGCACGGTTTCCAGCTGTGGGCCGGCAAGGGATTCATCTGGGCCACCCAGTTCGCCGTGCACACGCTGCCGGTGCTGGTCGCGCTGCTGGCCCTCGTCGGCTTCCTCAACTTCGGCCGGTTCGCGCTGATGCTCGTTCTCGCACCGATCCACGCCCGCCGCTCCAAGCGGCGGGATGTCTGGGGACCACCGGTAACCGAGCCGGTCACCGTACTGGTCCCGGCCTACAACGAGCGCGAGTGCATAGCCAACACCCTCGCATCCCTGGCCGTCAGCGATCATCCGATCGAGGTGATCGTCATCGACGACGGCTCGACGGACGGCACCGCGGACATCGTCGAGGAGATGGACCTGCCGTTCGTCCGGCTGATCCGCCAGGTCAACGGCGGCAAGTCCAGCGCGCTCAACACCGGTATCGCGGCAGCGTCGTACGACATCATCGTGATGATGGACGGCGACACCGTCTTCGAGCCGTCCACCGTAGGCGAGCTGGTCCAGCCCTTCGGCGACCCGGCGATCGGCGCGGTCGCGGGCAACGCGAAGGTCGGCAACCGTGAGAGCCTGATCGGCGCCTGGCAGCACATCGAATACGTCCTCGGCCACAACCTGGACCGCCGGATGTACGACATGCTGGGCGTCATCCCGACCATCCCCGGCGCTGTCGGTGCCTTCCGCAAGGAGGCCCTGCAGCAGGCCGGCGGGATGAGCGACGAGACCCTCGCCGAGGACACCGACATCACCATCGCGATGCTCTGCGACGGCTGGCGGATCGTCTACGCCGAGCGCGCCCGCGCCTGGACCGAGGCGCCCGCCAGCCTCCAGCAGCTCTGGTCCCAGCGGTACCGCTGGAGCTACGGCAGCATGCAGGCGATGTGGAAGCACCGCGGTGCTGTGACCTCCCGCGGCCCGGCCGGACGCTTCGGGCGACTCGGGCTGCCGCTCGTCGTGCTGTTCGGCGTGGTCGCCCCGCTGCTGGCGCCGCTGGTCGACCTGTTCCTGCTGTACGGCGTGCTGTTCGGGGACACCCCGATCACCCTCGGCAGCTGGGGCGGCTTCATCCTGCTCCAGGCCGCACTGTCCTGGTACGCCTTCCGGCTCGACGGCGAGAAGCCCTGGCATCTGATCAGCCTGCCGATCCAGCAACTGGTCTATCGACAGCTGATGTACATCGTCCTGCTGCAGTCCGCGATCACGGCGATGACCGGTGGCCGGCTGCGGTGGCAGAAGCTCCGCCGCACCGGCGAGGTCGCTGTACCCGTGGAGGCCTGACCGTGACTGCACCCATCGACCTCGGGCGTACCTACGACACCGTCCAGCTGAGGGTCCCCGCCGTGCTGCGGCAGGAGCCGGAGCCGCAGGCACCGCCCGAGCGCAAGGGCGGCCGGGACCGCTATTTCGACCTGCTGCGCGCGCTGGCGCTGGGCCGCGTGGTGCTCTACCACAACTTCGGCTGGTTCTGGCTGCCCCTCGTCTTCCCGTCGATGGGCGTGATGTTCGCGCTGGCCGGCTCGCTGATGGCCCGCTCGCTCAGCCGTCCCGCTCTCGGCGTGATCCGCGGCCGACTGCGCCGGCTGCTGCCGCCGATGTGGCTGTTCGGTGCCGTCGTGATCGCCCTCCAGATTCTCGACGGCTGGGGCCCCCACTCCGAGGGCCACCCCAGCTGGTGGTGGGCCAAGCTGGGCTTCTGGATCCTGCCGCTGAGCACCCCGCCGTACGCGGACGAGCTGGCCGGCTTCCAGCACCACGTGGAACACAGCTGGGCCGCGCAGATCACCGTCCCGCTCTGGTACCTCCGGGCCTACCTGTGGTACGTCCTGCTCTCACCGCTGATGCTCCGGGCACTGCGACGGTTTCCGGTGGTGACGCTGTTCACGCCCCTGGCGCTGACGATCGTCATGAACACGTTCTTCGCCGACCAGGAGTTCATCTACAGCCGTGTGTGGGAGACCGCCAACGACTTCGCCATGTTCGGCTCCTGCTGGATCCTCGGCATGGCCCACCAGGAGGGGCTGCTCAAGAAGATCCCGCAGTACGTACTGCCGTCCATCGCGCCGCTGATCATGGTGGCCGCCCTCTGGTACCTGCAGACCCGGCCGGTCGATCCGACCGTACCGACCGACATCGAGTCCTGGCCGATCGCCCAGGCCCTTTGGTCCCTCGGCTTCGTTGCCATCCTGCTCCACGTCAGCCCGTCCTGGAAGGAGTGGCCCAGGCCGCTGGAACGCTGGAACGGCCTGGTCAGCCTGCTCAACGCACGCGCCGTCAGCGTCTACCTCTGGCACCAGGTCGCCCTGGTGGTCGCCATCCCGCTGATCGACCCCCTCTGGAGCGTCCCCTTCGTCTACGCGAACTTCCAGTGGCTGCTGGCCAGCCCGTGGTTCACGCTGCTGGTGGCGATTCCGCTGGTCGGCCTCCTGGTGCTGACCTTCGGCTGGGTCGAGGACCTGGCCGCCAAGCGCTCGCCGCGGCTCTTCCCGTACGCGCGCCGCCGACGGGGCAGGCGCCGGGCCGCCGACTGATGGGGCGGTGACTGCGACCACTGCCCGGCCCGGAGTTTCAGGCCGCCTCGGGGGCGGCGTGTTCGTGCCGGGAGCCTCCTGGGCCCGTTCGAGGTCGAGCAGGCCGGTGCCCAGGGCCTGGTCGAGCGCTACGTGTCCGCGTACGGCGGGAACGACCCGGGCCTCGGGGTTGAGGCGGGCGAAGGCGGCGCGCAGCCGGGCGGCCTGGTCCGGTCCGACCAGGCCGGGCTTGTTGAGGACGATGACGTCGGCGAACTCGATCTGGTCCACGAGGAGGTCGCTGACGGTGCGTTCGTCGTCCTCGTACTGGTCGAGCCCGCGAGCGGCGAGTTCGTCGCCGCCGCGAGTTCCGGCAGGAGGTTCGCCGCGTCGACGACGGTGACCATCGTGTCGAGCCTGGCGAGGTCGCCGAGGGTGGCGCCGTCACGGGGGAAGGGGAAGGTGGCGGCGACAGGCAGCAGGGTGGTCTTTCCCGCGCCGAGGAACCCGGACAGGACGGTCACGGGCAGTGGGACGTACGTGGTCATGGGCCGCTCAGCCCTCGGGGCGGAGCAGGCCGCGCTCGTACGCCTTCACCAGGCGCTGCGGCACCTGGTACACCGAGCCGTCGACCGTGATCGGGGCGAGCTGTGGGGTCATGGCCTTCCACTGGGCCCTGCGGTGGCGGGTGTTGCTCCGGGACATCTTCCGCTTCGGGACTGCCATCGGTATCTCCTGGGTGAGTCGGGGTGTTGTCGTGTGAAGGGTCGCCGCCAGGTTGGCGGCGGCAGGAAATGGCTGGTGCCGCCGGCGGGTTTCCGCCGCGGCCTATCGGGAGCCGTACGGGAGCAGGGCCATTTCGCGGGCGTTCTTGATCGCGGCAGCGAGTTGTCGCTGTTGCTGGGCGGTGACGCGGGTGACGCGGCGGCTGCGGATCTTGCCGCGGTCGGAGATGAACTTCCGCAGCAGGTCGGTGTCCTTGTAGTCGATGTACGTGATCTTCGCTGCGTCGAGTGGGTTCGGGCGGGACTTGAGCGGTTTGTGGGGTGTTTGCCGGCGGGCCACGTGTGTTCCTTGTCGGTGAGTCGGTGAGTCGGTGAGTCGGTGAGTCGGGTGGTCAGGAGACGGAGCCGAGGAGGGAATCGAAGGCGGCGGGGAGGGATTTCCACGCCGCGGGTCCCGCCGCGTATTCGACGTCGGTGAGCAGGCACGACTCGAGGAGCTCCGCCAGCCCTTCGCGGTCGAGGCGGGGGAGGTGAAGACGAGGTGCTGGTTGAGGTCGAGTGCGTCGGCGCCGTGCGCGGTGACGACTTCGGCCATCGCCTTGGGCTCGACGGAGTCCCACAGTTCGACGACCGCCAGCCGGGTCAGGCCGCTGTCGGCCATTCGTTCCAGCTCGGGGACCAGGTCCTCGCGCAGCGCGCAGCAGGCGCAGTCGTCGACGAGGGGCGCCTCGCTCTGGGACAGCTCGCCCGAGGCGTCGCGCACCGAGCGCAGCACCGTGCCCGCCGGTGCAGCTGCGAGGTTGTGGTGCAGGGCGACGCTGCCGGGTACGGCGTGCAGCAGCCGGTTCACGACCTCCTTGCGGGCGTCCGCGTGGAGCCCGCCGACGATGACGACGGGCAGGGTCACGGCTTGCTCCCGTAGCGGCGCTGGAAGCGCTCGACGCGGCCGGCGGCGGCCTTGTTGCGGAAGCCGACGTGACGGCTGACCTCCGGGTCGAACGAGCGCAGCACCATGCGGCACGTGTAGCCGCTTTCCGCGGTGGAGCGGAGTTTGACGATCGGGCGTAGTTCGGTGCGTGCCATGCCGCTACTATACGGGAATGGAAATCATTTCCAATAACCACTCCCGTCCAGAGAGGGGCAGGTAGCACCTTGTCCGCCCACTGTCAGCTGACCGGCGCGAAGCCGGGCTTCGGCAACAACATCTCCCACTCGCACCGGCGTACGTCCCGCCGCTTCGACCCCAACATCCAGCGCAAGCGCTACTGGCTGCCGAGCGAGGGACGTCACATCCGCCTGACGCTGAGTGCGAAAGCGATCAAGACCGTCGACGTGATCGGCGTCGAAGCCGCGGTGGCGCGGATCCGCGCCCGGGGGGTGAAGGGCTGATGGCCAAGAAGAGCAAGATCGCGCAGAACGAGAAGCGCAAGGCGATCGTCGAGCGGTACGCAGCCCGGCGCGCCGCACTGAAAGAGGTCGTCCGGCGTCCGTCCTCGACGGAGACGGAGCGGGGCGCGGCGCTGGCGGAGCTGCGCAGGCAGCCCCGCAACGCGAGCGCCACCCGGGTGCGTAACCGGGACAGCGTGGATGGCCGGCCCCGCGGGTACCTGCGGAAGTTCGGGCTCTCGCGCGTCCGGATGCGTGAGCAGGCGCACGCCGGATTCCTGCCCGGAGTCACCAAGTCGTCCTGGTAGTCACCGCAGTGAGTGTGCGTGGGTCCGCATCTCCGGCGAGGTGTGGGCCCACGCGTCGTCGGCCGATTCGGCGCGGTACATGCGGAAGCCGCTTCCCCGTCACCGTGGCGTCCGTACCGCGCCCGGCCGTCACCGCTGCGTGCGGTGCGGCCCGGCTGCCTTCCACACGGTCGAGCCGCGCCGGTCGGTGACCTCGGTCAGCAGGTTCTTCCCGTCCCTCCCCACGACTCGTCAGGCCCGGGACAGCGGATCTCCGGCCGGACCCGGAGACGAGGATCCGGAGGATCAACAGCTGTGGGTTGCCAGACTTTACCCATCGGTCGACCAACCAACAGTGCAGGTCACGTAGTTTCTGAGGCATCGGAAGGCGGCCGGTGGACGTTCCGCCGGGCCGGGAAGGAGAAGTGTGTCGTGACCCTGATCAACCTGATGAACACCGCAGCGGATCTCCCGGAAGGGTGGCGTTCGCTGGTGCTGGGGGAGGTGGGTACCGCCTGCGTGAAGCTGCTGAGGATGGACGAAATGCCCGTGGAGCCTGAGAGCCACGGAACACCCGAGGCCCTGCTCGTCCTCGACGGGCAGCTCCGACTCGAAGTCGGCGGCCGAACCATTCCGGTAAGTGCCGGCGAGCTCTACATGATGCCGGCAGGAACCACTCACGCGGTCGGCCCCGAAAGCCGGGGCACACTCGTGATCGTGGAACTCCGAGAAGACGAGCTCGAAGACTCCCGGGAGGTCGGCACCGGCTGCCGCACCGATCAGGATGCCGGGCGAGAGCCGGCCGAACTCCGGTACCTGGAGCGGCACGAACACGATCGGCGTGCACGATCGGCGTGATGCCGAGGGTGACACCGAGCGCCCCCGGCAGGTCGAGCCTCCGAGGGGTCCGGGTGCGCCGCGGGTCCTGAGGGGTCAGCCCTACGGCGGCGCGCGGCTGCGGCGATCCCCCCATCACCCAGCACGCCGAGACGCGCGTGGCAGTGATTCTGCGATCCATGGCAGCCGGGCCACTCGTGAACTTCCGCCCCGGCAGCGAGACTTCAGGTCGCGCCAGACTTCCCGCTCGGCCGCAGCGCCGCGTACACGAGGTGTGTTCCCCGTGCCGAGCAGACCATGCGGCCTGTGGGGAGTGCGGGGCCGACGACACGACAGGCCGGGGACCTCAGTACAGCGGGCCGGTGGGAAACCCGTGATCCGGCGGGAACGGATCGGGCAGGACGGGAGCCGGCTGAGCGGCGGCTCCCTGCGCCCGCCGGACGGCCAGGCGTGCGGGCCACTCGGCCGCCCACATGATCGCGGCGGCTCCGGCCAGCTGCCAGAAGCCGTCGGCGTGAAGCTGGGGGTCCACGAACGCGAAGGCCGCGCAGATCAGCCACAACACCAGGCAGTGGTAGGCGACGAGGACGATCGAGGCGACTCCCGGTACGGGCAGGGACAGCGTGATGCGCGGCAGCATGAAGAGGGACGCCGCGGCACACAGGGCGAGCGCCTGCCGCCACCCCGGCGCAGAGTCGAGCCGGACGCCGTCCAGGACGAGCGCGGCGAGCGCGAGTCCGGCGGCATTGAGCAGTACGGCGGCCAGCGAGCGCGCGGCCGCGCGGCTGGTGCGACGGCGGAACAGGGCGAAGAAGGTCCCCACCGTGGTGGCAACGGCCGCGACCAGCAGCCCCGAGACGAAGACCGGCCACAGTCCGGCCAGGCGCGCAGACAGACCTGCGGCGCCGCAGATCCGTACGCCGGCCCAGAGGGTGAGCGGATACACGGTGGGCAGGACCAGCAGGTTGACCAGGGTCTGCAGCACGCCGAGGAGCATCAGACGACGCACCGGGGCGAAGAACTCCCGGTCTGAGCCCCAGAGGTCGGGCTCCTCCGCGAGGAGCTCCCTGGCCTGTCGCAGGGACGGCCGCATCAGGAGAGCCGTCAGGCTTGACACCGCCCATATGCCTGCGCTCACGAAGGTGGCCATCAGCGCCACCGCGAGTACCTGTTGGCCTGCCGAACCGGTCAGCCGGAAGTCGGCGACCAGGAGCGCGGCCACCGCCACGCCGGCAGCCACCGAAGCCAGTCGCAGCATGACGCTGGCGCCCCTTCCCGTACGTCCGTGCCCGAGCCCGGTATTGACCGTCATCGGCCCGCCCCCTCATGAGTCGCGACTCCGACAGAAGGCATGCCCTGCTTTGGCCCTCACCAGCCGTGTGGGCCACGCCGGTCCGGCAAAGCCGAACAGATCTCGCCAGGGTGAGAGGTTGTTGTCTTTCCGGGCTTGAGGACTGCGTTCTCGCTGGTCAGGCATAGGGTCGGCGGTCTCGTGGCAGTGGTGTCGTGTCGTGTCGTTGCTTTGGTGGAGGTCGAGGATGCCGTCGGTCGTGGGACTGCTGGAACAGCGTGAGCTCACCGCTCGCCGTCGTGTCGACGATCTGCGGGAGGAGGCCGACCGCCTCCAGGCGGAGCTGGCCTTGGCTGAGCGGGAGTGGAACGAGTGGGTCATCGCCCGCTCACGCGTTGGCGCGGTACTGGCCCCGGGCAACGACGCCGTCGTCGGCCCCGCCGCCTCCGAGGGTCTGCCGGCTCCCGGTGTGCAACCGGCGCGGCCCGAACCGGCGGAGGCGGCGAAGCCGAAAACAATGGTGCCGGTGTGGCGCGCGGGGCTGGCCTGGTCGGCGCTGTCGGTGGACTACCAGCGCATCCTGCAGGCCCTCAGCGACCGTAACCGACTCGGTCAAGGAGCGTTGACGTGCCAGGAGATGGCCGCCTGCTTCGGCCTGGACCGCGTACCGGGAAAGGTGGAGGCACTGCGATCGAAGGCCAAGCGGCTGACGGCGCGCGGCTGGCTGATTGAGCCGGCACCTGGCCGATTCACGCTCGCGAAGGACGTGGCCGGGCAACGCGGCGGGTCATGAGCATCGTCATCGACCAGTAGACCATCGCCTCCGCGCTGGCGATGGAACGCTCGAAGTCGCGCACGAGACGGCGACTTCGCATCAGGTGGGCGAAGAACCGCTCGACGATTCACCGCTTGGGCAGCACGACGAAGCCGCGCATGTCGTCGCTGCGTTTGACGATGGCGAGGACCAGGGCGAGAGCCGCGAGGCAGTACTCGACGAGGCTGCCGGTGTATCCGCCGTCGGCCCAGACCAGGGCCAGCAGGTGGTGCGCGGCAGTGACCTGGGTGAGCAGGACCTGGGCCGCAGCGCGGTCGCCCACATCCGCTGCGGTGACCATCACCGCGAGCAGCAGGCCAAGGGTGTCGACCACGACGTGCCGCTTGCGCCCGTTGATCAGCCTGCCGCCGTCGAAGCCACGGCTGTCAGAGCCGACGACCGCGTCCGCTTTGACCGACTGCGAGTCGATCACGCCCGCGCCCGGCTCCGAGTCCCGCCCGGCCCGCTCGCGGACCAGGCGGCGGAGCCGGTCGTGGAACTCGCGGACCAGATCGTGGTTGCGCCAGCGCCGGAAGAACGCGTAGACCCGGTCCCACGGTGGGAAGTCGGCAGGCATGGCCCGCCACTTCGTGCCGTTGTCGACCAGGTAGCGGATCGCGTCCAGCATCGCGCGGTGGCAATAAGCCTCCGGTTGCCCGCCCCGGCCCCGCAGCCAGCCCGGCACCGGCAGCAGTGGCCGGACCACCGCCCACTCGGCGTCCGACATGTCGGTGGGATACCGACGCTCGCGCGCCCCGTGGTCTCTGGCGTTCCCGAACCTGTGAGCCAGACAGTCACACGCGAGAGTGGCTGAAGTGGACCCCACTCCCGCGTTGCCGTAGAAATGCGACAACAGGACCTCCTGGACCGCACGTTGGCTTCGACACCCTTCGAGCTACCAAGAGGCCCTGCTCTCATGCACGGCAGCCGCCGCAGTCACCCGATCGACTGACTTCTCGACGAGATCGGGACGACGACAGTCGCGTCGCTTCTCGTGATCGCTGGGACGGACAAATTCGCACTGCCATCCAGGTAGACGGTCGGCTTGGTGACGCCCCGAGGCCGCCTCGCGGGTTTGAGCCCGGTGCCGCGACTGACGAACCTGGCGAAGAGTCGTGTCTTACCGGCTCGAGGCGCGGCCAACCGCCCCGCTACGTCCTACCTCTCCTCCGGCTCCCAGGCGCGGAGCAGGTCGAGCAGCCCTGAGTCTCCGTCAACGTGCAAGGAGTCGGCCTGGATCCGGTCGTACAGGTAGAGGACCAGCTCACTGGCCGTGCCGTGGACGGAGGCGCCGGCTGCGTCCGAGTCTTCGCCGGTCGCGGCGGTGGGCGCGGGGATGCGGGTGGTGCGTGCGCCGTCGCCGTCGACGGTGAGGCGCCAGGAGCGGCCCTCGGCGGCGTGGAAGTCGAAGGCCGTGGGCTTGTGCGGCCAGGCACTCGGCGTTGCGCAGACGGTGAACAGGAACTCCTCCACACCGTCGAGTGCCAGCTCGACCGGCAGCGGCTGCGGGGCGCCCCCGGCGAGCTGGGCGTCGTAGGTGTGCACCGCGGTCTCCTGGACCCGGTGCCGGGCGGTGCCGCCGGCGGTCTGCGGTGACTGCGACGCGGGCCACCACGTCCAGCAACCGCTCTCCGGTCCCGCCGCGCGCAGGGCGCCCAGCAGAAGCTGCGTCGACGCGTCCAGCCAGGCCAGCAGGGCCTCACGCTCCTGCGGCACTTCCAGCGCGGCGCGCGCGGCGACGGCCTCGGCCGGGGGAGCGTCGGCAGACCCCGCGCCGACGATGGCGGCCCAGAAACGGTCTCCCCCACCCAGGTGCTTCACCAGATCGAACAGCGTCCACCCGGGGCAGGTCGGCACCTGCGCGTCGAGACCGGGCGCGGCGGCGACCACGGCGCGGAAGGCGGTCGACCGTTCATCGATCAGTCGCAACAGGTCAGGGAACTCAAGATTCTTTTCCACGCCGGATGTCTATCACCGTGCTCCGGTGATCGGACAGCGATTTTCACAGTCGCCGCCGGTTGGCCATTGCGGACGTCCTCGCCTCCCACCGCTCGGGTGACAAGCTGCGCACTGCTGCGAGGACGCTGATGGTGGCGGTACGCCAGGCGTCGTGCCTGTGGGTGCTCTGGCCTCGCGGTGCGACCAGGCACCTCGGCGACGTGACGTCCACCCGGTGCGCGCGGTCATGCTGCCGCTCGATGTGATGGACGCGGAGGTCACGACGGCGGGGGAGGACCGGTAGGGTCGGGAGTTCAGGTGACTCCCGTTCGACCAGCACTCCTCAAGTTCGGAACAACAACAGCCACTGAGGCCACTCCCGGGCGGCCGCAGCTCGGCGAGCCCCCCGCGGTGCCAGAGCCGGGGCAGCCCGATGGGCAGGCTGCCCCGCAGGTCAGGTTCCGAGATGCGTGGCCGGTACTCGGATCAGCTGGCCCGATTCACCTCGTGTACCGCCAGCGCGACGAGCTCGCCGGCGACGAGCTCGCCCGCGTCGAGCCGGTCACGCCGGGCTTTTGGTTGGCATGGCCGGGCGCGTGCAGCTCGTTTCCTCTCCGTGCACGCGCCCGCGCGGGCGGGACGGCTCGCCCAGGCCGCTCCGCGCGCCCCGCGGTCGCCCGGTCCTCCTCAGCCGAGGGCCGCCAGGACGCGGTCCGGGGTGAGGGGGAGTGCGCGGATCCGGCAGCCGGTCGCGTGGTGGAAGGCGTTGCCGATGGCTGCCGCCGTGCCGACGATGCCGATCTCGCCGATGCCCTTGCCGCCCATCGGGTTGAGGTGCTTGTCGTGCTCGTCCAGCCAGTGCACCTCGATGTCGGGCACGTCGGCGTGGGCGGGGACGTGGTAGGCGGCGAGGTCGTTCTCGGTGAAGTCCCCGAAAGCCGGGTCCATGGTGCTGTGTTCGGTGAGGGCCATGCCCAGACCCATGACCATGCCGCCGACGAACTGGGAGCGGGCGGTGAGCGGGTTCAGGATGCGGCCCGCGGCAAAGACGCCCAGGAGCCTGCGGACCCGGACCTCGCCCGTGACGGTGTCGGTCTGCACCTCCGCGAAGTGGGCGCCGAACGCTTGCCTGGCGTACGGGGACTTCTGCTTGGCGGAGGCCGTCGTATCGGCAGGGACGGACACTCCGGCTTCCGGGATCGGGCCGGAGCGGCGGGCGAGCAGGGCGACCAGGCTTGTGCAGGCGTCGTGGACCGCCCAGCCCCAGGAGGCCGTACCGGCCGAGCCGCCGGCCACCGAGCCCTGCGGCAGCGCGGAGTGCCCGATCTCCACCGTCACCCGGTCCAGGGCGACCCGCAGCGCGTCGGCGGCGATCTGCGCCAGGACGGTGCGGGCGCCGGTGCCGAGGTCGGTGGCGTTGGTCTGCACGAGGTACGTACCGTCGGGGAGGGCGTGCGCCCGCGCCGAGGAGGGGGCGACGTACACCGGGTAGGTGGCGGCGGCGACCCCGGTCCCGATCAGCAGCGGGCCGTCCTGGCGCGGCGTGCGGTGCGCGGCCCAGTCGAACCGGGCGGCCCCCTCACGCAGGCATTCCACCAGATGGCGGCTGCTGAACGGGTGGCCGCTGTCGGGTTCTGCGCCGGGCTCGTTGCGGACGCGCAGCTCGACCGGGTCGATGCCGAGGGCGCAGGCCAGCTCGTCCATGGCCGACTCCAGGGCGTACATGCCGGGACACTCGCCGGGCGCCCGCATCCAGGAGGGCGTGGGCACGTCGAGGGGCACGACGCGGTGGGTGGTGAGGAGGGCGGGCGCGGCGTACATGACGCGGGCGGGGACGGCGGCCTGTTCGACGAACTCCCGGACGCGGGAGGTGTGGGTGGTGACCTCGTGGGCGAGGGCGGTGAGCGTGCCGTCCGTACGGGCGCCCAGGCGCACGCGGTGCAGGGTGGGCGCGCGGTGGCCGACGACGGCCGCGAGGTGGCGCCGGGGCAGGGCGAGGGTGACGGGACGGCCGGTGTGCCGTGCGGCCATGACGGCGAGGACGACGTGCGGGCGGGGGGTGCCCTTGCAGCCGAAGGCACCGCCGACGTGTTCGGAGACCACCGTGACGCGTTCTGCGGGCAGCCCGAAGAGGGAGGCCAGTGTGGAGCGTACGAGTCCGGACCCCTGGCTGGAGTCGTACACGGTGAGGGTGGCGGCGTCGGCGTCCCAGTGGGCGGTGGCGGCGTGCGGCTCCATGGGGTGGTTGTGCAGCGGCGGTACGGCGTACGCGCAGTCCACCCGGACCGGCGCGGCGGCGAACGCGGCGGCCGCGTCACCCTTCTCGCGATGGGCCGGATAGCCGCCGTTGACCTGTTCGGGGGTGTAGGCGGCCGGGTGGCCGGTGTGCAGTACGGCGTCGTGGGGCTCGGAGTCGTAGCGGACGCGGACGGCCGCCGCCGCGGCCCGGGCGGCCTCCGGGGTCTCGGCGACGGCCAGGGCCACATACCAGCCGCGGTGGGGCACTTCGGGGTCCTGGAGCACGCGGAGGGTGGGGTCGTCGCAGGGGCCCAGCCGGGGCGCGTCGTAGGGCGTGAGGACGGAGAGGACGCCGGGCAGAGCGAGTGCGTCGGCGGTGTCGACGGCGGTGACGCGTCCGCGGGCCGCGGTGGCGGGCACCGGCCATGCGTACGCCCGGTCCGGCAGGGTGTACTCGGCTGCGTAGCGGGCCTTTCCGGTGACCTTCTCCCGGCCCTCCAGGCGGGTGGCGGGGCTGCCGAGGGCGGTCGCCGGGGCGGCGGGGCTGGAGTCCATGGCGGGTCCTCGCGATCGGGGGCGGGGCGGAGGGAGGTGTCAGGAGCGGGAGCCGCGGGAGAGGGGACTCCCGGAGAGGGAGTTGAGCACGTCGCAGGCGAGGTTGCGGGCGAGGGGGACCTTGAAGGCGTTGTCGCGCAGCGGCTCCGCCGAGTCGAGCTCGGCCTCGACGGCCTCCCGCACGGCGCTCTCCATGGGGGCGGCGCCCAGCAGCCTTTCCTCGGCGGCGGTGGCGCGCCAGGGGCGGTGGGCGAGCCCGCCGAAGGCGAGCGCTACATGGCGGACGCGTCCCCCGGAGATGTCGAGCACGGCGGCGACGGAGACGAGCGCGAAGGCGTACGAGGCGCGGTCGCGGGCCTTGCGGTAGCGCGACGGGAGGCCGGCGCGCTCCGGCGGGAGCGTGACCGCCGTGACGATCTCGCCGGGCTCGATGACGGTGTCCCGTTCGGGGTGGTCGCCCGGCAGCCGGTGGAAAGCGGTCGCGGGCACCGTACGGGCGCCGTCGGGGCCCTGGAGTTCGACGGCCGCGTCGAGCGCGACGAGTGCCACGGCCATGTCGGACGGGTGGGTGGCGATGCACTGCGGGGAGTGGCCGAGGACGGCGTGGTCCCGGTGGACTCCGTCGCGGGCGCCGCAGCCGGTGCCGGGCTCCCGCTTGTTGCAGGGTTTGGCCACGTCCTGGAAGTAGGGGCAGCGGGTGCGCTGGAGCAGGTTGCCGCCGGTGGTGGCGACATTGCGCAGCTGGGCCGAGGCACCGGCCAGGAGCGCCTGGGACAGGGCGGGGTAGCGGGTGCGGACGAGGGGATGGCGCGCGACGTCGCTGCCCCGTACTCCGGAGCCGATCCGCAGGCCGCCGTCCGCGGTCTCCTCGACGGAGCCGAGCGGCAGGCCGGCCAGGTCGACGAGGGTGTCGGGGGCTTCGACCCCGAGCTTCATGAGGTCCACGAGGTTGGTGCCGCCGCCGAGGTACCGGGAGCCGGGCCGCGCGCCGTGGGCGGCGATGGCCTCGGCGAGGCCGGTGGCCCGCACGTACGCGAACGGCTTCACGCGACCACCCGCCCGTCACCGGGAGCCTGGGCCGGGGCATCGGCCTGCGAGACCGCGGCCACGTCCCGTACGGCGTCCACGATGCGGGGGTACGCGCCACAGCGGCACAGGTTGCCGCTCATCGCCTCGGCGATCCCGGACCGGCTGAGGTCCGCGGCCCCGGGGTCGGCGGCCGCCTCGGCGAGCAGGCCGGCGGCGGAGCAGAGCTGGCCGGGGGTGCAGTAGCCGCACTGGAAGGCGTCCCGTTCGATGAAGGCCTCCTGCAGTGGGTGCAGACCGCCTGTTCCGTCGCCGCCCAGCCCCTCCACGGTGGTGACCCGGGTGCCGTCGTGGGCGACGGCGAGCAGCAGGCAGCTGTTGGCGCGCCGGCCGCCGACCAGGACGGTGCAGGCGCCGCACTGGCCGTGGTCACAGCCCTTCTTGGCGCCGGTCAGGCCGAGGTGCTCCCGCAGCAGGTCCAGGAGGGTGACCCGGTGGTCCACGTCGAGCTCGTACCGCCGGCCGTTCACATGCAGCCCGACGCTGGAGCGGGTCTCCTGCATTGGATGCGCCACTGTTGCCCCTTTGCCCAGGAATATCGATAGACCTCCCCTCGGATAACCGGCCGGGGCGGATCTCACACCTCCCGTGTGGGACAAGCGGGTGCGTGGCGGTGGGGCGGTGGGCCCGGGCGCCGGACCGATCCGGCAGTCCGTCGGCAGGGCTGCGACCGCAAGCGGCCGACCGGCCGGCCTCGCCCGTCCTGCGGTCGCCCGGTGGCGTCGCGCACGCCGTCGCGCTGCCTCCCGGTGTCACAGGGGCCGATGGTTGAACCAGGCACGGCTTTCCGGCTGGTTAGGGCGGACGATCGCCAGGACCGCCGGCACGAGCCAGGCGAATCCCAGCAGGGGTATCACCTGGAAGAACGCCCAACTGAAGGGCAGGGCCGTCCACCCGTAGGCGAAGGCGGACACACGCAGATTCCGGTGGCGCGTGGGGAACTTGAGGGCGGCGGTGACACCCCATGCGGAGACCGCGAGGACGAGTAAGCCGGCGAACACGACCATCCCGGCATGATCCTCGCCCGGCGTGGTGCAACACGGGGTGGAGGCGTCACCGTCGCCCCAGATGGATGTGGCGACGGCCACGCTGTTGGTCACCAGAGCGACTCCGAGGAGGGCCTGCCCGCCGCCCAGGACCATCATCAGCACACGCAGGCTCCGTACGGCGTCCGGCATCCGCGCGCCGGGGGGAATCGGCTCGTGGGGGAGTTCTCCCGGCGCACCGGGGCCTCCCGGTCCCACCGGTCCCGGGTTGCCGTTCGCGGGCGACCGCTGCCAAGGCCGCCGGCCGCCTGTTTTCCCGTCGTCCGCGTTCATCCTGACGGTCCTTCCGCTGGAAAGGCCTCGCACCTGCGCGCCATGCTCCGGCGGCTCCGGCCGACTGTCCAGCCGCAATCCGGCCAGCGCCGCAGCACCGCTTCGACCGGGCCGCGTACCCCCCTCAGGCCACGGCATGGAGCCCCGCTACAGGGTGAGACGGTATCGAACCTCGGTGATGGACACCCCGTCGTAGTCGTCGGCCTGGACGGCACCGTCAGCGGCGTAGCCGGCTCGTTCGTAGAACCGGCGCGCCCGGGTGTTGTCGGTGAGCACCCACAGCAGGACCGAGCCGAAACCACGGGCCAGAGCACTGGCGTGCACGGCCCGGAGGAGCGTGCGACCGATGCCGGCCCCGATGAGGGAGGGCTGAACGTACAGAGCGTAGAGCTCACCCGCGGCCGTGGAGGAGGGTCCGAGGCACGCCCAGCCCACCACCCCACCCCGGGCGTCCACCGCCACCAGATCGATCGTGGCCTTGTCCGGCCTGGTGAAGTACTGCCTGCGCTGGTGCGCATCTGCTTCGACCGTCATGCGATCGAGGTAGGACGGGGGCACGATCCCGGCATACGCGGCCTTCCAGCCGGTCACCCGTATCTCTGAGACAGCCGCGACATCGGCTTCGGTCATCACGCGTACAGTCGACATCGCAGCACTGTACGAGACCTGTCATCGCTGCCACCTGGGAATTTTGCGCGGGCCGCCGCGCCGGGCGCCCGGCCGGGGCCCCGCGGCACCGGTCACCGTCCGTCTCGGATCCGGCGGTCCAGGAACTCGATCAACCGTGTTTCCGAACGGGCGATCCGTTCCCGTTGTTCGCGGGGGAGCGAAGCGAGGGCGTCGACGAGGACGCGCTTCCGGTGGATGTACACCATGTTCCCCGCATAGATCCGGCACCCCGAGCACCAGGCGAATCCGATGCACCGCTCGAACAGGGCGGACTCGGGCGGATGGTAGCGGTACTGGTACGAGCGGACGGGCGTCCCGCAGGCGGCGCAGACCCGTCGGTCCCCGTCGGGGACCGTGTCCCAGGTCGTGACCTTGCGCCAATGCTGCCGCCCGGCCGGTGCTCTTCAAGTCGTCATGCCGGGCATTCTCGATCACGCCGAGGCGCCCGTCCACCCGTTTCGACGCCGTCGGGGGCAGCCGTGGGCCATTCGGCCGGCCCTCTCGGTGAGAGCCGCGGATGCCGGGAAGACACCCGGGCCGCCAGCAGTGTGGATGGGCGGTGATCCGGTCCGTCAGGTGCCCGGTCACGGCCACGTGGAACCGGCCGCCACCGCTTTGGCGGTCCGGGCTGCGGAACGCGGCGATCGCCTGGAGGCAACCGGTGTCCGCGGGCCGATTGTTGATGGCTGGTGCTGAGGTCTCGGGCGCGGGTTCCCAGGGCCTGCGGGCATGGCCGCGGATGCGGAGCCCGTCGGCGAACTGCTCGAACAGCGAGAGCTTCCCGGTCGGGAGAACCCCTTGCCCAGGTTCAACTCTCGTAGCGGGAGACCAGGGTCCGTACGGTCGCGGTGATGAGGTCGCGCAGTTCGACCGGTGCCACGACCTCGACGTCGGCGCCCAGGCGCAGGAACTCCCCGTGGGCGTGGGCGATCGACTCGATGGGCACCCGGGCCTCCGTCCATCCGTCCCCCGTGGGTGTCACACCGAGGCGGCGGGCACCCTCCGGGGTGAGCCGCACCAGGGCCTCCCCGGTGTGCAGCCGGGCTCGGAAGCCGGCCAGATGACTGTTCCAGTGCCCGGCCAGGTCGAACCCGTCCGGAATGACGAACTGCTCCTCCAGCGGCCGGACTCCGAGGATCTGGTCGACCCGGTAGGTGCGGATCCCGGACGGCCCGCCCGCGACCGAGTACCAGCGGCCGGCCTTGAGCACGAGCCCGTACGGTTCCACCCGCCGCTCGATCTCCTCCGGCGCCCGCCAGCGCCGGTACCTCAGTACCACCGCCCGCCGCGCCCACACCGCGGCGGCGACCGAGGCCAGGTGAGGCGTACGGTCGGCATCGCCGTACCAGCCGGGGGCGTCGAGCAGGAAGCATTTCTGGATCCGTCCGGCGTGCTCGCGCAGCTCGGCCGGAAGGGCGGCCCGCAGCTTGAGCTGGGCGGTGGCGAGCGCCTTGCCGAGGCCGAGCTCGGCGGCGGCGCCGGGGAGTGCGGCGAGGAACGCGGCCTGCGCCTCGTCCGGGGTCAGTCCGGTGAGCCGGGTCCGGTAGCCGTCGACCAGCCGGTAGCCGCCCGCGTGTCCAGCCGCGCCGTACAGCGGGATACCGGCGGCGCCGAGCGCCTCGACGTCCCGGTAGACCGTACGGACGGATACCTCCAGTTCCCCGGCCAGCTGCTGGGCCGTCATCCGGCCCCGGTTCTGTAGCAGGAGAAGCAGGGTGACCAGTCGGCTCGCGCGCATGCCGCTCAGTATCCACTGACACTGGATGTCAGGAGAGTGCCCCTAGCGTGCGGCGCATGGACGACTTCGACTTCCTGCACGGCTCCTGGGACGTGGCCAACCGCCGTCTCACCGCACCGCTCGGCTCAGGCCCCGCCACCTGGGTGGAGTTCCCCGGTCACGCGGTGGTCCGGCCGCTGTTCGGGGGTGCCGGCAACATCGACGAGATCACTTTCCCGACACTCGGCCGTCAGGGCGTGACCCTGCGGCTGTTCGACCGCGAGACGGGGCACTGGTCGATCCACTGGTCCGACAGCCGGACGGGCCGCCTGGATCCGCCGGTGGCCGGCGGCTTCACCGGCGACCGCGGGGACTTCCACGGCGAGGACACCTACGACGGCCGCCCGATCGGGGTGCACTTCACCTGGCACCGCCTCGGCCCGGACACCGCCCGCTGGGAGCAGGAGTTCTCCTGCGACGACGGCCGCACCTGGGAGCTCAACTGGATCATGGACCTCACCCGCACCGGGAGCGCCGGCGCATGAGCATGGTCGAACTCCGGCAGTACACGCTCCACCCCGGAGCCCGCGAGACGCTGATCGAGCTGTTCGAGCGCGAGTTCGTGACCGGCCAGCAGTCGGTCGGCATCACCGTCGGCGGCCGGTTCCGCGACCTGGACGACCCGGACCGCTTCGTCTGGCTGCGCGCGTTTCCTGACATGACGCGCCGCCGGCGCTCGCTGGAGGCCTTCTACACCGGCCCGGTCTGGCGGGAGCACCGCGACGCGGCCAACGCCACCATGATCGACAGCGACGACGTCCTGCTGCTGCGCGGCCCGGGCTTCACACCGGAGCCGGGCGCCCGTGAGGTGGTCGCGACCGTCTGCCATCCGTCCGACGCCGCCGCCTTCGACTCGTACGCCGCCCGGCACCTGGGCCCGGGCCATGCGCTGCACCGCACCGAGCACGCCGAGAACGACTACCCTCTCCTGCCCGTCCGCACCGGGGAGGACGTCCGGGTCTGGTTCGGCCCGCCGGAGTCCCCGCCCTGGCCGACCCGTCGGCTGCGGCTCGCACCCGTGACGGCTCAGCCTCGCGCTTTCACGAGCGGGTCCGTCCGAAGCGTGATCAAAAACTGAATCCCTGCCGCTCACGCCCACGCCCACGCCAACGTCGGCGCCTGCACCCAGGTCCGGCCCTGCTCTGTCGGCGACCACTGCACACCTTGCCGCCGCCGTTCCCGGGCTTCCGTGCGCTCACGCACCGGGGTGGCCGCCGCAGCCACATGGACTTGTGCACCAGCTGCCGGCCACGCTCGTCTGCCCCCTGCACGACGCTGTGCTCGGCCAGTTCGCCGGTCTGTGCCCGCAGGCCGCTCGGGCCGGTCTGCGAGCTCTGCTACGCGCTCGCCCGCCGCGAGCCCGCGCGTGAACTGCGGACGCCGTCCCTTGGAGCGTGTGCTCCGGCGTTCGGGCGCGCTGTGCTTCCGTCATGATCCGCCGGACAGAACCCAGGCGATGTCCCTTCCCGCGCGTCCACCGTCCCCCCGGTCCTTCCGGGCCGCTCCGCCGCCCGGCCCCGCTCGCCGCGCCGGTCCGTGACCGCCGCCTTACGCTCGGGGCATGCGACGCCGCCCGATGCACATGTCTGACGAGGCCCTGGACACCCTGCGCTCCGCGCTGGTGGAGCTCCGTGCGGAGCTGAAGGTCCCTCTGGCCTTCCCCAAGCGCGTACTCAAAGCGGCCGACAAGGCAGCGGCCCAACCGCAACCGCACCACAAGGACGCCACCCACCTGCCGTTCTTCACGATCGACCCGCCGACCTCCAAGGACCTCGACCAGGCCATGCACCTGGAGCGGCGGCCCGGCGGCGGCTTCCGCGTCTACTACGCCGTCGCCGACGTGGCCGCGTTCGTCAGGCCCGGCAGCCCCCTGGACGCCGAGGCGCATGACCGGATCGAGACCCTCTACTTCCCCGACCTCAAGGTGTCCCTGCACCCGCCCGTGCTCTCCGAGGATGCGGCCAGCCTGCTGCCGTACAAGGACCGCCCGGCCCTCCTGTGGCAGCACGACCTCGACGCCGAGGGCAACGTGACCGAATCGTCCGTGAGCCGGGCCATGGTCCGCAGCCGGGCCAAACTCAGCTACCAGGGCGTCCAGCAGGCCATCGAGGACGGCACGGCCGAGGAGTCCGTCGCGTTGCTGCGCGAGATCGGCAAGCTGCGGGAGAGCGTCGAGATCACGCGCGGGGGCATCTCGGTGAACCTGCCGGATCAGGAGGTCACGTTCGAAGACGGATCGTTCCGGCTGAGCTACGTGGCGACGCTGCCGGTGGAGGGCTGGAACGAGCAGATCTCCCTCATGACCGGAATGGCCGCGGCCCAGATCATGATCGACAGCGGTACGGGGATCCTGCGGACCCAGAAGGAGCAGGCCGACCAGCACGTGGTCAGGCGCCTGCACGAGGTCGCCAAGTGCCTGGGCATCGACTGGGGCCCCGGTGTCTCGTACGCCGCGCTGGTCCGCAGGCTCGATCCGAAGAAGCAGAAGCACATGGCCTTCCTCACCGAGGCCACCACCACGATGCTCAAGGCGGAGTACACCATCTTCCGCGACTACCAGACGCCGGAGTACACGATGCACGCGGCGATCGCGGCCCCGTACGCCCACTGCACGGCTCCGCTGCGCCGCCTGGTCGACCGGTACACCGGTGAGCTGTGCGTGGCAGCGTGCGCGGACGAAGCCCCGCCGAAGTGGGTGCTCGACGCCCTGCACTGCCTGCCGTGCGACATGGCACGGGGGAAGGGAGGTGTCGCGGACCGGCAGACCGTGGACCTGGCGGAGGCCGCGGTGCTCATGCACCGCGTGGGCGAGGTGTTCGACGCTGCGGTCATCGACACCGACGCGGAGCGGAACGATCCCCTCAAGGGCAAGGTGTACCTGGCCGACCCCGCGGTGCTGGCCAAGGTCGCCTCGACCAACGGCCAGAGACTTATGCTCGGAGCGAGCGTCAGGGCCAGGCTCAAGCGGGCGGACCCCTCATCAGACGACGACAAAGTCCTCTTCACCGTGCCCTAACTTGATCTTTAACCTGTGCGGCGGGGTCGTGGGGTCGTCGGCTTCGCCTTCCTGGACGCTGCAGTGCCCGTTGTGCGGGGTGTGTGGACGTCATGACGTGGT